>SCUR01000310.1 GCA_004297235.1 Candidatus Manganitrophaceae bacterium
GTGCCGGCCGGCACCTATCAGATCGAAGCGTGGCATCCCCGGCTCAGCGGAGATGAGATCAAGGCGGGAAGCCGGTCGATCACGGTCGGCAAGGAGGCCCTCTCCGTCGATTTCGCTCTGACCGGCAAGGCGCCGAAAGAGGCGAATCTCACCGAGGTGCCCGATAAGGATTGGATGGAGGTGCATGGTCAGATACAGACCGCGCTCGACCAGGCGATTGGCAAGTGGAAAGAAGGAAAGAAAACAGGGGCGTTGACCAAGGTGATGACGACCCACTCCGGGCTTTACGGAGAGTCGGGTCTGCGGAACGCGATCTCCCAAAAATTGGGGAAGAGCCATGCGGAGGCGCATGACGTCCGTTTCGGCGCGCTGGTCAAGCAGCTTCAGAAGGAAGGTCCCGCTGCGGAGACGGCGATCCGATCGGAGCAGGAGAAGCTCCTGGCCGATCTGAAGAACGACATTCAGAAAATGAAATAAGCGACTCGAAGCGGCAGAAATTGCGGAGGAGAGCGGTATGAGAATTTTTGTGACGGGTGGATCGGGGTATATCGGAAACGCGGTGGTGGCGGCGCTCTGCCGGGCGGGACACGCGGTGACGGCATTGGTTCGCACGCCCGAGAAGGCCCGGCTGGTGGAGCGGTTCGGGGCGAAGAGTGTGGAAGGGGATATTAAAAAGCCGGGCCCCTTGATTCCGTTGATGGCGGAGGTCGACGCGGTCATCCATACGGCGTTCGAGATGTCCGCCGACGGGGGGAAGATTGATCAGCAGTGGGTCTCGGCGGTGCTCGAGCCGCTCTCGCAATCGAAGGGACGGAGCCGGTTCATCTATACCAGCGGGGTCTGGGTGTTGGGCGACACCGGCGGCCGGATCGCCGATGAGACGGCCTCGACGGAGAAGGCGCTGCCGATGGTGGCCTGGCGTCCCGCGGTGGAGCAGATGGTCCTGGAGGCGGCCGGTCGCGGGGTGACCCCCTGCGTCATCCGTCCCGGTCTGGTCTACGGCGGCTCCGCCGGAATTTTGGCGATGTTGATGGGGTCGGCCGAGAAGGAAAAAGCGGTCCGGATCGTCGGAGAAGGCCGCAACCATTGGACGCTTGTCCATCGAGACGATCTCGCCGACCTCTATGTCCGCTGCGTGGAGCGGGCCCCGGCGGGACAGGTTTTCAACGCGACCGACGGCTCCCGGCTGACGCTGCGCGCCATCGCCGAAGCGCTCAGCACCGCGGTCGGCTGCTACGGCAAGGTGCTCACGACGCCGCTGGAAGAAGCCAGAAAGCAGATGGGGCCGTTCGCCGACGCGCTCGCCTTGGATCAGATCGTCATCAGCCCCTTGGCCCAACAGCTGCTCGGCTGGGAGCCGCGCCATCGCTCCCTTGTCGGGGAGGCCGATGCCCTCTATCGGGCGTTCAAGGCCGGGGGATAATCCGGGAAGGAGCGAGGCGGTCGAAGACCATGAAGCCGCTCTTTCATCCCCGCCTGATCCATGATCCGTTCGGCGATCCCGGCCTTTACGTTTCGCTCCTCTTCGAGCGGAGGGGGCTCCTCTTCGATATGGGGGATCTGCAGCCCCTCTCCGCCCGAACGCTCTTGAAGACGAGCCACGCCTTCATCACCCACGCCCACATGGACCACTTCATCGGGTTCGACCGGATGCTCCGGATCTGTCTTGGGCGGGAGAAGGCGCTCCATCTCTTCGGTCCGCCGCCGATTACCAATCAAGTGAGCCACAAGCTCTCTGCTTATACCTGGAACCTCGTCGAAAACTATCCCGCCGATTTCCACGTCCTCGTCACCGAGGTCGATGAGGGGGAGCTGAAGACGACCCGCTTCCGGAGCCGCGCCGCCTTTCGACGAGAAGAGACCACGGTCATCCCCCTTGCTGACCGGCTGCTGGTTGATGAACCGGCCTTTCGTGTGCGTTGCGTCCGGCTTGATCACAAGATCCCCTGCCTCGGTTATACCCTCGAAGAGAAAGCCCACGTCAATATCCTGAAGAACCGGTTGGAGGAGGAGGGGCTTCCGGTCGGGCCGTGGCTCAAGGAGTTGAAAGAAGCGATTCTTCGCGAAGCGCCGGAGGAGGCGCCGTTCCGGATCTGGTGGAAGGAGGAAGGGCGCATTGAAGAGCGGTGGCGTCCGCTTGGGGAGCTCAAGCGTGAGCTCGTTCTGATTGTCCCCGGGCAGAAGATCACCTACGTCACCGATGTCGTCTACCATCCGGAGAACGCGCGGAAGATCATCGACCTGGCGCGCGGATCGGATACCCTCTTTATCGAATCCTCCTTTCTTCAAGAGGACGCCGCGCGCGCGGCGGAGAAGTACCATCTCACCACCGAGCAGGCGGGCTGTCTCGCGCGTGAGGCGGGGGTGAAAGAGGTGATTCCGTTTCACTTCTCGGCGAAGTATAACGGGGAGGGGGAGCGGATTTTTCGGGAGGTGCAGACGGCGTTTAAGGGGGAGAGAGCGGGCTAGGGCTTCAGAGCATTGCAATTGGAATGGGGCGTTGCCTTACGCCCCACCGCGGTGGGGTGTGGGGTGAAACCCCACAAAGGTCTCCCGAGATTGACACTCCTCTATCCGGAAGATTAGAATCGGCCTAATTCTTTTTTAGAACTCTGGACAATCGAGAAGGAGGGAAGCATGCCGGAACTGACGGTGACGGTGAGAGTGAAGGCGAAACCGGGGAAAGAGGCGGAATTGGAAAAAGCATGGCGGGCGATTATCGGGCCGACGCACAACGAATCGGGCTGTTTAAAGTATGTTCTTCACCGCGCCGTCGATGATCCCGGCTTTCTCATGTCGATCGAACGTTGGACGTCGAAGGAAGCGATCGATCAACATATGGCCACGCCGCATGTCCAGGCGCTCCTGAGCCGAGTTCCCGAACTGGTCGCCGGCGCCCCGGAGATCCGGCTCTTCGAAGCGATCCCGGAAGGGTCGTCCGGCAAAGGAAAAATCTAATCAGGCTTGACGCTTCCAGCCCGCCTCGACGAAGAGCGGGATATATTCCGCCGGGATGAAGAGGCGGTCCTCCATATTCGGAACCGTGTAGTAGTTCTGCGGTTGGATCAGCGTGTTGTCGCTTTTGCTCAGATCGATCACCCAACGATCGGGCGGGCGGCGCTGGGAGAGGAAGCGGATCTCGAACGGGAGAACGCGCAGCGGGTTTTGCGCATCGAAGAGGCCGACCTTTTTCTTCCGCGCGTTCCGGACCCACTTCCGGGCGTCCGCGAGAGTCTTCTCCTTGCTCGCGAGCTCCGCGGCTTTTCCGGGGGGGATGATCGCCTTGGTCGGCGAATCCTGACGGCGAAAGGGATTGATGTTCGGCCAGATGAAGTAAGGGGTGATCCACCCGGTCTTCAGAAGCCGCTCGTTATAGGAGATCGGCCGTTTCAATTTGCTCTCCGACGGTTGAAGCCGGTTGACGAAGGCGAGGAGCCGGCCGTACCGGTCCATCACCTCGTGGGCGAATGAGAGGAGAAACTGGAAGGTCTCTTGCGTCTTCCCGAGGGCGGCGATGTCGTTGAGGACTTCCTGCTCCAAAACCTCCTCCGCGGCGGAGGCATGCTGGTGGTGGTTGAGCGCGGCGCCGGGGCCGGTCCGCTCTTTCAAGTAAGCGACCAGACCCGGTTTCAATACAGGGCGAAAGGGGGGAAGGGTTGGATCGAAGGGATGGGTCAGGAACTGTTCCCATTTCGGGTCGGAGAGGCCGATGAAGCGCCGGTTCCGCGGGAGGGTGAAGCTGATTTCGGGAGCGTCGACCCCCAAGAAGCGAACGCCGAGGTTGCCGATGGGACGGAGCTGAAACGTATCGCCGTCGTGAACCTGCTGTTTCACACTTCCCGAAACGCCGCCGCGGGAACCGAGCGCCGCATAACCGACCGTTAATCCTGTTCTGAGCTGTTCAATCGCATTGGCCATCGTCTCCTCCTGAGGTGAGTCCATTGAGCACGGGGTCGAGTAGAAGTAAGGTCAGTCGACCTTAATCGAACGGAGTTTCTTTGTCAATGTCCAACTGGAGAGAGTGATGTCGCAGTCATCCGTGAAGGCGCTCCTTGTCTCGGTGGGGGGAGATCTCGCGCCGACGATCTTTGCCATCAACCGGCTCCGCCCCGAGGCCCTCTGCTTCTTCGTCTCAGCGTCCGATCAAGGGAAGATCGATCGAGAGATCATCCCCAAAATCGAACAGCCTCCCCGGCAGTGGGATCAGATCGTCACCCCCGATCCCGAAGACCTTTTACAATGTTGCCGCATCCTGCTTCGGGAAATCCCCGGTCTGGTCTCCCGGTGGGGGGTGGAGCCTTCCCAATTCACAATAGACCACTCCGGCGGGACAAAAACGATGGCGGCGGCCTTGGCCCTCTGCGCGGTCGATGTCGCCTCTTCCTATCATCTTCTCGCTTCCAAGGCCGAAGCGAAGGGAGGAGCCGACGTGACCGTCGGCGGCGAAGGGCGCGTACTCTACGAGGGAAACCTCTGGGACGAGTTATCGGCGGTGGGGCGGCACGACGCGGCCGCCGCCTTCAACCAGGCCCGGTATCGCGAGGCGGCCGATCTATTTCGGAAGATCGAGAAACGGGTGAGCGGCGGCGCCAAGCCGCTCTACAAAGCGCTGGCCGACCTCTCGGACGGCTACGCCCTCTGGGACGCCTTCGATTACCGGGAGGGGTGGAACCGGCTTCAGTCGGCGAGGAAGGGGCTGGAAATGGCGGCCCTCTTCGGCGGGCCTCCCGGATTGAAGGAGGTGGTGGCGCGGCTGAAAGAGAATCTTCCGTTTCTCGAAAAGCTGGTGATGGGGACGAAGGAGATCAAGCCGGAGCTCTTTCTCGATCTTCTCTCCAACGCCCGGCGCCGCGCCCAGATCGAGAAAAAAATAGAAGAGGCCACCGTCCGGCTCCTCCGCGCCTTGGAGGTCTTGGCGCAGGCGCGGCTGGCGGAGCGGGGATTTCAATTCGATCGGATCGACGCCGAACGGCTTCCCGCCTCGTTGAAACAAGAGTTTGTTCAGAAGTATACGAGCCCGCTCGATGGGCGGATCAAGCTCGATCTCCTTGGCGACTATCATCTGCTCAAGGAGCTCGGCGACCCGCTGGGAGCGGCCTTCGATCAGCAGTGGAATGCGCTGAAGATTTCGTTAGAAGCACGAGAGCGGTCGATCCTGGGACACGGATTTACGCCGATGCCGCCCGACCGTTATCAGCAGCTCTGGGATCTGACGCTGAAGATTTCGGGGACTTCTCCCGATAAAGGGCCGCAGTTTCCGAAGATGGCGTTTTAATATCCTTATTCGATCAGAGGAAGGGCGATGGATGAGCCAGATTCTATCGGCCGCCTCTCCTATTCATTCTTTTCCGGCCTGAATGATCCGGCCTTCGACCTCGTTCTTGATCGGTTCCATCGTCTTCAGCGCCTGGAGGATCGCCTCGTTTAACTCCCCCCCGCTTCGGATCACCGGAAGCTTTTGAAAGGCGTAGCCGTCGATCTCTCCCCGACGCGCTAAGAAATCGATTGTCGCAAGGGTATATTTTCGACCGGATTCGATGGCCTCTCCGTTGATCTTCACCTCCGTCACACGACCCCCCGGCGGTTGCCGAGGATCGAATGTGAAAGAAATCCCCGAGACCTGAGGGAAACGCCCGGCCCGCTTCCCCGACAGGCTCACCCCATTCTCCAGCGCGTCGATCAGCTCCCGCCCGGCGATCTCGATCGCGACCATTTCATTTTGATAGGGAAGGGCGGTGTAGAGATCGCGCAGCGTGATCGGACCCGGCTTGAGAATCCGGTCGTCTCGGAACGCGCCTCCGTTGATCAGCGCGGCCTCGGCCCCCATCGCCGATCGGAGGAGATCGGCCACATAGTCGCCGAAGTTGCTCTCCCGCTCGCGCACAACTTCCTCCCGCAGATCGAGCGCGACGGCCGCCTCCCCGATCACCCTGTTGAACCGGATCAGCTCTTCTGCATAGGGAGCGAGCGCCGCTTCCACGGTGGGATCGGGTGCGACGCGGGCCGGGTCGACCGGCGTGCGCCGCCAGCTTTTTTCGACCACCCAGCGATCTCCGGACCGCACCGCGCGGACGCCGATCACGCCGAGCCCCGTCGCGTTCTCCCCCGCCTTCGTGATCAACGTTTTTCCGACCCGCGCCTCCATCACCTCATGATCGTGGCCGCCGACGATCAGATCGATCTCCGGAAACGCCTCGGCGAGGGCGCGATCCTGGGAGATCGGAAGATGGGTGAGGGCGACGATCAGATCGACTTTTTCTTTCTTCAACCGGGAAATCGCCTCTCGCGACGCCTCGACCGGATCGCGGAAGGTAATCGGGCGGGGACCGCAGCCGCCGACCGGGGCGAGGGGAAGGGTGAGGCCGAAGATTCCGACGCGGAGTCCGGCGACTTTCACGATGCGATAGGGCCGCACCTTGCCGGCCGGCAGGTTCGCCTCCGGCGGCAGGTCGACGTTGGCGGAGACCCAGGGGAAGCGCGATTCGATGAGGCGCGCGGCCAGCACCCGGCAGCCTTGATCGAACTCGTGATTGCCGAAGGTGGCGAGGTCGACCCCGATCAGATTCAGGCCCGCAATCATCTGGGCCCCTTGGTGTTTAAGTTTGTTCGAGTGGAGAGAGGGGAAGAGGAGGTCGCCCGCATGAAGCAGGAGGGTGGGGCCTTGTTTGCGTTGTCCCTCGATGAGAGGGGCCGCGTAGGCCAGGCCGCCGCGCGGGAGAGGGACGCCGTCGATCTCCGTTGCCACCGGAAAGAGCTCGTAAACATCATTCATCTGAAGGAGGGTGAAGGTGTGGACCTTCTCGCCGGCATTCGCATCGGTGAGAAAAAGAGAGTAGAGAAGCAGGAGCAGAGAAAAGAGCGCCGCGCAGGGTCTTCGCTTCAAGTCGATCTCCCGGTTTGGTCTTCCGGCCCACTCTAGAAGGTTCTTCATCCGCTGTCAACATGGAACACGCACGCGTCGCATTCCTCGCCGCTTGCGGCGGGGAAGCTTCAATGCTTCTGGCTTTCTTCGGAGGCGTTGTTGTACGATCGGAATAAACGCGGAGGGAGGGTGCGATGGCAGACACGATTCGAAAGGTCGATTACTTCACCCTTCAGGCGGCGGATCGGCCGGGGGAGGGGGCGCGGCTGCTGGCGGCACTGCGGGAGGCCGGCGTCAATCTTCTTGCCTTCACCGGCTTTCCGGAGGGACGACGGGCGCAGATCGATTTTGTCCCGGAGGGCGCCGCGGCTTTCAAAGCGGCGGCGAAAAAAGCCGGCATGAAGCTCAGCCCGAAGAAGAGCGCCTTTTTGATTCAAGGGGAAGACCGCGTCGGCGCGATCGCGGAGGTGATGGAGAAACTCGCCGCGGCCCGGATCAATGTGACCGCGATCGACGCCCTCTGCGCCGGAGGAGGCCGCTACGGCGCGATCCTCTGGGTGAAGCCGCCCGACGTCCGGAAAGCGGCGAAGGCGTTGGGAGTCTCGTAACCGACCGGACGTTATCTGATGGCGGCCGGCCCACGCCGCGGGAAATCTCGTTGGATCCTGTTTTATGAGAAGAGGGTCGGCGGCCTCCGTCCGATCCTCGATGGCCCCCTCTGTCTTGTTGTCCAATCCGGCCGCATTGCGATTGCCATTTTCCTGCAAGCGACTTCTTTCCCAACTGTTGATCTCCTTACATTGAGAACCGTTTCAGGGGACGAACTCCAAAAAAGAGGAGAGGAATCGGGAGCGTTCTCCCTCCGGCTGATCGGTCCCTTTTTTGCTTTTATTTTATTAGGTGATGGAGGAAAGTGCCTCGTCTTTTGGAATGGAGATTGACGAAACGATGCAGGAGGCTAGAACAGTCCATCAAGAGGAGACGCGGGTCGATCACGATCTGGTGAAGCGCTGGGCCTACGCGACGCTGGTTTGGCTGACCCTCTTCCCGCTCGGCGGAGTGATCCTCTCGATCAAATTCCACCATCCGAATTTTCTCGGCGATCTTTCCTGGCTCTCCTTTGGACGTCTCCGTCCGGTCCATGTCAACG
>SCUR01000311.1 GCA_004297235.1 Candidatus Manganitrophaceae bacterium
CTGCGCCAGGGAGACCACCCCGATCGCCACCGGCATGAACTCCTCGCTCTCTTTATGAATCAGCATGATGTAGGGGACCGCCCGGACGTGAAAGAGCTCCGCCAGGACGGAATCCCGGCTGATATCGACCGCTCTGACCTGCCAGCGGTATTTCGAGACGAAGAAGCTCAAGATCTCGTTCTGCTCCGCGCAGTACCCGCAGGAGGGGGAGTAGAAGTAGACCAGCGCGAAATGCTCCCTCGCCTCATTGATCTTGGCGGCGAGCTCTTCCGTCTGCATCCGCACTTTCGCCAGCTTCCCCGGCACCGCGTTGGGGTAGTCTCTCTCCAGGGAGAGCTCCGGGAACTTCTGGATGACCGTGGCGGCGACATTGGTAAACGCCAGGGCCTTTCTTTTCGCGATGTCCTGAACGATGTAATACTCCCTCACATTCTCGATCGTGGGCGCCATCACCGCTTTCTTATGAAACGCGATCAACAAAGGCTGGAAGTCGTCCGGATGCATCCCCCAGAGCTCCTCCAGCGTATGCTCGGAGAGGGAGGGAAGCCTGCGCGCCTCTTTTCTCTCTTCTTTTTTCTCTTGTTTCTCTTCCTTCTCTTCAGGCTCCCTCTCGTACCACCACCAGCCGTGCTTGGAAGGCGCCGGGGTCTCTTTGGCAGGCTCCCCGGCGCGGACAGAGGTTGCAAGCAGTATTAAGCTAAAAAATAGGATAAGCGCGCGCGATAACATCTTCTCTCCTCACAAACCCGAAGTACCGGGAATCCAGACTGTCGATATGATCTCCGAAGACAAACAGGTCGCCTTTCGGAATCTCCCCTTCGAACTCAAAGGGATGAAGCCTCTCCCCACTCAGGGAGTATTCTTTGGCGGACCCCAGATACGTGTCATTGCAATAGTAAGCGCCCTCGGACACAGTGAGGGTATCCCCCTCGACACAGGCAACCTGTTTTAAGGTTTTTTTCGTCTTCGCTCCTTCCGAGAATTTCGAGGAGAGCTCGAAGAGCACGTAACTGTTTCGGACGATCCTTCTTTCTTCGGGGGATCTGTCCAGAAGATAGATCCGATGCCGCAGAGACGGGGTGATCGTCACGGAAATTCTCTGGGGAATCCAGGCACCCGCCAGAAGCAGCCCCGCCATGAAGATCGTCAGTCTAAGGGGCGAGACTTTCCGCATTGCGCACGACCACCTCTCCCATCAGGACCACTTTATTCGAAGGCACCCCCGAAATCGCAGCCTGAAGCGCCTCGATCCCCTCTTTGAGATCTTTATCCCCGATCGCGCCGGCAAGATACCGCTTCTTCTGCTCCTCCATAAAACCGCGAACGTCCACCGCGACGATCTTGGTGGCATAGTAGCGGTCATAGACCAGAACGGACAGGATCGATAAAAAAGTACTGATAATGACGGTGATGACCCATTGCCTCATTGTTCTCTCTCCCGTGGCGTCAAGGGTTTTCCGAATTGTTCAGAGCCGCAACCGCCTTCTGCAGTGAGCGGCTCTTCGTCTCGCGGCGCAGTGTTTCCAGCAGGTACTCAAGGGATGCGTCCCCATAGAGGACATAGAACTCTCCCTCCGCTTCGGTCAGCCCTTCGCTCCGGTCCCTCTCGATGACGTTTGTGCGAGGCACATAGACCACCGCCGGAACCTGCGTGATCCGGTATTTTCGAAAGAGCAGCGGATCGATGATGAAGTTCACCTGATGAGCTTCGCACCGCTCCTGAAAGATTTTGCAGTCCGCCTTCTTCACGATCACGCGGGAGACAAACTCGGTGGTGGGCCGGACGGTTTTCATTCCGCCGATCATCCCCCGCATCACCATCGAGATGTTCGGGTCGGCAAGCCGGGCTAAATCGATGGCGTAGTTGCGCAGCGTCGTCATCGGAACGGAGGAGGAGACGAAAAGATAGATCCGCTCGGTGGGCTGAAGATACTGACTCACAGGTTGCGACCCCTTCGAGGCTCCTGCTCTTTGCGAGGAGTCCGCGTCAGCATTCTCCGCAGGACCGGGATTTCTCTGATTAAGCTGCTTCTCGAAGAGAGTCCCTTTGATCCGCTCCGTCTCGGCCGCAAGCTTCTTCTCGGATGCTTCCGAATGAAAATCTTCGGCCAGCTTCTCGGCTTTATCTTCCATTTCTTTCCGGTGTCGATTCTCCGGGATCTTGAGGCCTTTCGCCATCTCTTCCGCTCTCTTCGCAATTTCGCCAACCTCCTCCATGTTAAGCTCGGCAAGCGCCTGCTCCTTCCAGAACCGGCCGTCCACATGGATCCGGACCGTTTTGACGGAGAAGTCGATTTCCACCGGGATCTTGCCGATCAGTTGAGCACAGGTTCCTCCGGTCGATTCGAGAAAAACGGCATCCCCCTCGACCTTCTTGACCCGGTGACAGGGATTCGGCGCCTCGATGAGCGCCTTCTTCGTGTCCGCGCCGGCATCCATGTTGAAAACAACAAGCGGGATCGACAGATAAATCGCAAGGCCTATCACCGCACAGTCGACCCGGAACCGCTTGGAATACGGACCTCGTGGACGGTTTCTTTTTTCAAAACACCTACACCGCACAGCAGGCCCTCTTCCTGAAGATCATCCACAAAAAGTTGTCGCTCGAATTGCCGCCAGCGGAATACGGCGGGTTGTTCCCCGCCCCCCAGATCAGAGAGGATCGCCCGATCGGAGTGCAGGTGATGTCCCGAACCGGCTTCGCCCCGTGCATTCGGTAGTTCTGCTTCATCCAGATCGGGGTCGGGACTTTCGCGCAGAGGTTGATCGCGGTGTCCTGAAGCAGTCCCATCCGCCCCTGCTTGTAGATCATGCGGGCCGCGATCGCGGCATTGGCCTGCAC
>SCUR01000312.1 GCA_004297235.1 Candidatus Manganitrophaceae bacterium
TCAGCGATTCGGAGCCGAGCGCAATGAGCCGCTCATACATTTCGATCGCCTCCTGTTCCCGGCCAATTTTCTCCAGAATATCGGCCAGCGGCAAATAGGCATCTTCTTCGGAAGGGTCGAGGGCGATGACCTGATCGAACGCTTTCTCCGCCTCGGAAAGCTCGTTTCGCCGCAGATAGAGCAGCGCCAGATTGAAATGATTCGCCGGGTTCTTCGGCTGCAGCTCAACGGCCCGTTTAAATGCCTCCAGCGCCTCATCCAGCTTCTCCGCCCGCACGGCGATCTTCCCCCGCACCGTCTGCGCGCTGACGGCCGCATTGACCCCATCAGGAGTCTCCGGTTGGAGATCCCTGGCGCGCTCGTAAGCCCGCAGCGCCTCCTCCAACTTGGCCTGCCGCTCGTAAAGGATGCCGAGATTCATCAGCGCGCCCTGATGCCCCGGATCGACCTGCAAGGTTCGGTTCAAGGCCGCCTCGGCATTTTCGAGATCTCCCTTTCCGAGATAAAGCTGAGCGATGTTGAAATAGATCGGGGCCGAGTCGGGGGAGATCCGGAGCGCCTGTTGGAAAGCGCTCAAGGCTTCATCCGTTTTGCCGCGCCGCGCCAGGCTGATCCCGCGCAGAAGCGGAACCTTGGCCTGCGCGCTCCTCCCGCCGGGGCTGTTCGGATTGATTTGGACCGCGCCCACAAAAGCGTTTAATGCCTCATCGATCCGATTATGGCGTTCGTAGAGATTGCCCAACTGAAGATACGCTTCCTGGTGTTTCGGATCGAGTTCGATCACCTTCAGGAACGCCTCTTCGGCTTTGGCGTCTTGCTTTTTGCGAAGATACACAAGGCCGATATTATAAACGGGGGCCGGGTCGGTTGGAATCAAGGAGGCCGCCCCCTCGAAAAGACGGAGCGCGCCGTCGAAATCTTTCGCCCGGGCGAGAAAGATCCCCTCGATCATCATCTTCTTCATCAGGCTGATGCTGACCGCCTCACCCAAAGGCTCAACCTGGATGACCCGATCGTAGGCTTCAAGCGCTTCTTGCAACCGCTGCGTCTCCTCGTAAAGTCCGGCCAACTGGAGAAGCGCCGGAACATAGTTGGGGTTCAGCCGGATCGCCCGCTTTAACGCCTCCTCCGCCTTCTGTAAACGATTGAGCTCCATGTAGCTCACCCCCAACCGGAAATGAACTTCCGGCAGGCCGGGAGATCGTCTGGCCAGCTCTTCAAACAACCGGACCGCCTCCTCCCATCGCCGCTCCCGCATCAGACGAATTCCTTGCTCCATGCTCCCTTTGAGCCTTAAATCCGGCGCCTTCTCATTCGTCTCCCCTTCGGCGGCGGAGGCCTTCTCCGACGGCGTTTCCTGCGCGTGGATCGAGGGAACCCAGAGAAATAAGAGAATGATTAATATATAAATCGGTCGCATCATCAATCGTCTAAAAGAAAATTCTAAATCCGACGGCCGCCTGCCAGCCGGTCAGCTCCATTTCGAGCGGTCGGGCGAAATTATCCCGGCCGACAACGGCGACCTGATCTCCGCCGCTCGGAAAGGGGGAACTTCCTCCGACGGCGGTGCCGATCGCGTCTTGCTCCAAGAACGTATGCCGATAAGATTTGTAGAAAAGCGGCATCGCCTTTCCGACCCGGTAATTCGCCGTCAAGTTGATCGCCGCCCAATGGGTAAGATAATAATCGCCGCCGACCCCCCAGGTGAGGAGATAGCCCCCGCGGCTCGTCGCGGTCGAGAGGACATTCCGGAGAAATTGCTGTCCGTTCGCCTCGAACACATAGTTAAAATTTTCGGTATAGGTCACCCTCACCTGATTGAAGAATCCGAACTCCAGATAAAGCCGGTATCGTTTCGGCTCGTCGAGCAAATGGTATCGCCCCCGGAGGGCATATTCGTTGAAAGAAACACGGGTGGTCCGATTCGCGGTAAAAGGGACGATCCCGAAATCTTGGAAAAGAATTTCTCCCGACTCGACCGCCGTCGATTCTCCCTCCCAGAACGAGGTCATCGCCACCAGAGAGAAGCTGCGGCGCACCCGCCACTCCACCTCCACCCCAACCAGCGGCCCCCCTTCGATCGGAGGACTCGGTCCGACCCGCGGGGGAAGCGGCGCGGTCTCGGTGAGCTTGAGGTCGTTGAGGCTCTTCAGCAGGGCGCTGTTGTACCCCGTAAAGAACTGAACATCCCAATCCGACGCCCCCCAGGCCGGCCGCGCCGTCAGCAAGAAAATAAGTAGAAAGAGAACCGGCACCATTCCTCCCGTCAAAAACTGTATTTCAACTCAAAAAACACACGGTCATGTCCGACGAAGGTGCTCACGAATTTAAAGAGCCGGTCGCTGGCCGGCGCGGCGATATCGGGAAGAAAGGTCTCCTTGTCGCCGTAGAAAATATCGGCCCCCAACGCCGCTTGAAACCGCTCCGTGATCTGATAACCGACTTTCGGTTTCACCAGAATTTCACCGTTGTTGATCAGATAAAGGATGAAGAACTGCGCCTTGACCGAGGCGCTTCGGAACGATTTCTGGCCGAAGAGGCTCAGAAAAGTGTCGTAATTGTCCTGAAACAGCACCGGATCCCAGCCGAGGACGATCCACTGCGAGACGGCAAAGGAGAGGTCCATTCCTTTCAAAATCGTATCGAGCTCGACCCCCCATCGAATATGATTCCGCTTCAACGCGCCGTCATAATCGAGCAGACCATCTCCGTTCCGGTCGGCCAGACGCGCCCCGAAATATTTTCCCGTGATATAGGACGCTTCCCCCTTGAGGATGTAGCTGCCCATGTTGAGCACCGCGGAGGTGCCGTAGATGTGCATCCGTTTAAATTCAGGATGGAAAATCGGCCCGCAATCGGGATCGGTAATCGGCTGATCAAACTGGACCCGGGTCGGAATACATTTCGCGGGGGGAGCAAAGAACCGAAATCCGGTATATTCCCGAAACGGCGTCGGAAACGGATCCCACACATCGAGATAACTGACGGCCAGGTCGACGCCGCCGAAGGTTCGGGAAAGCCGCGCGCCGTATTCGGAGTTCTCAAGTGTTTTCGGAGGCTCCTCCTGGTCGGGAAGGCGTTGGAAGAGCTCCCATTCGGATCCTTTCGGGGCCGGACGATGCGGCTCGAAGAAAGGGATCCAGAGCGCTTCCAATTGATATCCGGCGAAATAATAATCGGCTTTGACGGTCCAGAGGGGAATGCGGAAGTCGATCAAGTCGGGGAGGATGAACTCC
>SCUR01000313.1 GCA_004297235.1 Candidatus Manganitrophaceae bacterium
GATGGCGCTGCAAAGGCCGGACCGGCATTTTGAGGCGGAAAGAGGATCGGGCGGGGTCGTTGTCGCAAAAAAAGGAAACCCACGCGCATAAAAATGAACTTCTTTTGCAGGATCTTCCTCCCGCCCCTTGTCTTCTTGGAAACGAATTGGCTATAATCCGGTTAACTAAAAAAAGGAGGATTCACGATGGAGCTCTATCAACGTACGCAAACGGAAACAACCGTTCAGGATGATCCCGCCGCCAAGGAACTCCTTCGCCGGGCCTACGAGAAGACCTCGCGCTGGGGGAAAGAGTTCCCCGGTTTCACCGCCGATCTGATTTTGAATGACAACGGGAAAGAATACAAAGGGAAGGTGAAGATCAAGTCGCCCAAAGAGGCCGAGGTCGCCGTCGAAGGGGCCGACGAGCCGCTTTTGAAATGGGCCCAAAACCAGATCGGGATGATGGCGGTCCATCGCGCCTCCCGCCCCTTCGAAGAGGCCGACGGCAAGTATGCCCTGAGCTTCGCCCCCGAAGATCACCATCCCCTCGGCCGGCAGATCGTCATCAACGGCGACGGGATGAACTCCCGGTATCGGATCAAGGACGACCGGATTCAGCAGATCTCCCGGAGCATGGGGAAGATGAGCTTTACGATCAATGTCGAGGAGGCGATGACCACCTCCGACGGCAAGCACCTCACCACCCGGTATACCGTTTTCTACTTCTCCCCCGACGGTCAGCTGATGCAGGCGGAGGCCTTCACCGACCGTCCGGCCGAGGTGAAGGGGCTCTATCTCCCCGGGTATCGACGGATCATCTCGAACGACAAAGGAACGGCGATCGTCCGGATCCTGGAGTTTAAGAACCATCAGTTGATGTAATTCGGAGAGGCAAGGAGCCCTGCCGTGACCCGTCTGGAGCGAATGAGGAAGCTGGTCGCGCTCGATCCGAAAAGCGAGATCACCCATTTCGGATTGGGGCAGGCCTGCTATGACGAAGGGCTCTTTGAGGAGGGGGCTTCGGCGATGGCGCGGGCGATCGAGATCAAGCCCGATTACACGGCGGCCTATGAAATCCTGGGGCGCTGTCTGGAGAAGATGGGAAAATTGGAGGAGGCCGAAGCGGTCTATCTGAAAGGGATCGAGATCGGGACGGTACGGGGAGATATGATCCCGACCGAAAAGATGAAAGCGCGGCTCAACCGGGTGAAGGGGAAGCGGGATTCGCCCGAAGCCCCGACCGGGTCGATCTAGGGATTCGTCTCTTGTTCCATCATGAACTTCAGCTCTTCAATGTAGGTCCCCTCTTCCAGCCCATCGCCCCGTCGGACCGACTTGAAGTAAAGCGCCCCCCAGAGACCGGCAATCCGGTGAATCGCCTCGTGGCGCGGAAGTCCTTTGTCGAGCAGCGCCTTGAAGACCACCGCCACCTCTTCGGGCTCTTGATGGAAGAGCTGTTTCTCCACCGCCACATGGAGGCCGGTATGGATGAGCGGATTGACGACATAGCCGTCGATCTCCTGCGGTTGGAAGGCCCTCTCTCCCTCCGGCCACCAGGGATCGAATTCAGGGTGGCTTTTCATCACATCGGCGATCATCTCGGCGTCGCCCGAGAGCTCTTCCCCCTTCTGCATCCGATCCCAGACCTTGAAGTACATGGTAAGCGCTTGTTTAGAGAAGAGATAATCCATTCCCGACTCCTTCATTAAAGATGAAAGAAAATTCTAACAGAGTCCGATCGGGATGATCAAGATCGATTTGAGAAGGCGAGGTAAAAAGCGATGACCCAGCAGGAGAAAGAGGCGTTCGAGCGGTTCGTCTTCCGGCATGCCAATCTGACCCTGATCGATTATGCGCTGGGCCACGACATCTTCGAGAAGGTGGTCCAGCAGCGGCTGAATCGTCTTGAAAAGAATTACTTCCTCAACCTCGCCGAGGCCGAAGAGGCCGAGCTGGTCGAAGCGCGCAAGAGCGCCCCGAGCGAGCCGACCCGGAGGAAGATCGATCGTCTCCTCAACAACGCGAGGGAGGTCAAGGGGATCCTCGCCAAGGAGATGGCGGCTTCGCCGACTTAAAACACGCACGGTAAACCGATCTCCCGATCGCACTCCGTTTTCCCAGAAAAGTCCGCTCCCCTCCTCCCCAGAATAAAACCGTCATAAAAAAGGAGAAAAGATGAAAAAAGGGATTCTCTGGGGGCTGCTTGTCTTTATTGCGGGGCTTGGATTGGGGGGACTCTTTGTCCGTCCGTACACGACCGACCCGGTTTATGCCGGGACCGCTGCGGCGGCCAAGAGCGTTCGGGCGGAGGCGTTCGAGCTGGTCGACCAGAAGGGGATCGTTCGCGCCAAGCTTCAGATCGGCGCCGACGGCGAGCCTGGGTTGGTTGTCTATGACAAAAATCAAAAACCGGCCGCCGCCTACAGCCTCAACGGCCAAGGCCCGGTGCAGAACCTTCTCGATCAGATTTTGCGGTAGGAAGCGGCTGACGATTCCGATCTTCAAGATAAACAGGGTTGGTCGTTAAGCGCTTCGGGAAGGATCGTTCTGAGGGCGAATAGGGAGCTGAACAGACCGTTGTGAGGAGATCAAAGAGCGCGACGGTCGGCTTCTCTTAGGCTTCGATCGTCAGACCCTGTTTTTTCTTTTCGCTCGCCTGTAAAGTAAATCCTTGATCGAGCGCTCGGTTGGCCTTGACGGCATGGTAACCCATTCCAAAAAGATTCTCAGACAGCTGCTTCAGCTGCATCGTCGGAACGATCAGCGCGATTTGCCAGGTGTGGACGCTGACATGAATCGCCGCTCCGGCCTCTTTAGCCATCTCCGTAATTCGAACCAAGTCGCCCCCGGTCAATTGGTTCGCCTTTTCGATTAAGACGACATTGACCTTCTCAAAGACCAACGGGCCTCTCATTACACCGACCATCTGTTCCTCCTGTTTACCGCGTCCATGTTTTAGTATCTCAATGAAATAACGCCCAACCTCCCAATAAAAAGGCGCTCTACCTCTTTCAATCCCAAGGTAGAGCGCCCTCGCTCTAAAGTACGCCATTGTCGACTGCCTATTTAAAGAGCAAAGCCCATGCCAAATAATTTGCGACGCCGTTAATAAAAAGGACCTTTGTTTTTATGGATATCGGAAATAACTCTCATTGAAGAGATCCTTTTTGCCGGAGCATCGATCGACATTTTTGTGTGGAACGCGACGAAAGATGAGTGATTTGCTCGCCCCACAAAATCCCGGAGAAGAATGTAGGTTCGCCATTGCAACTCAATCTCATCCCTTTTGAGCCTTTTCCTGCGGAACCGGCGACGCGGAAGGGGAGCCCCCCGCGAGAGTCGATCACCCCGATGATCGGGATCCATCGGCCGGTGCTCCGCAACCTCCCTCCGATTTTACCCGCCGCTTGTCCGTCCCTCTCCCCTTGGCTCTTTTCGCTCCATGCCGTTTCCTTGTTCCTCTCCCGTTGGAGTTTTGCCG
>SCUR01000314.1 GCA_004297235.1 Candidatus Manganitrophaceae bacterium
CCGGAAGGGGACGCCCCATCGCGCCGGGACGGATCTCCAGTGCGGCGAAGTTCGCGATCATGATCCCGCCGGTTTCGGTCTGCCACCAGTTGTCGTGGAAGGGGAGGCCGAAGGCCCGCTCTCCCCAGACAACCGCCTCCGGATTCAGCGGCTCGCCGACACTCGCCAAAAACCGGAGCGCGCTGAGATCATACTTGTGAAGCGGTTCTAAGCCGATCTTCATCATCATCCGGATCGCCGTCGGCGCGGTGTACCAGACGGTCACCTTCTGATCTTGAAGGATGCCGTACCAGCGTTCGGCGTCGAACTCCGCCTCGTCGATGATGCTCGTGACCCCATTGGTCAGCGGTGCGATGATCCCATAAGAGGTTCCGGTCACCCAGCCAGGGTCGGCCGTGCACCAGAAAATGTCATCGGGATGAAGATCAAGCGCCAGCTTCCCGGTGATGTGGTGGGCGACGACCGCCTCGTGGACATGGACGGCCCCCTTCGGGGTTCCGGTCGTTCCGCTGGTAAAGTGAAGCAAAGCGGGATCTTCCGGGTCGGTCGGGCCGATAGTGAAGTTTTCGCCCGCCTCCCGCATCAACCGATGAAGGTCGTGGGTGTTGTGAATGTCGGTCGGCTTCTCCTCCTCTCCGACGAGGAGAACCTGTTCGAGTTGGGGGAGCAAGGGGCGAAGGCCGGCCACTTTTTTCCGATAGAGCGCTTCGGTGGTGACGAGAAGCTTTGCCTCGCCGATCGCCATCCGCGCCCGGATCGGCTCAGGGCCGAACGCCGAAAAGAGGGGACAAAAGACAGAGCGATTTTTGAATGTTCCGAGCGCGGCGACGTAGAGCTCCGGAATCCGGCCGGCCAGAAGATAGACCCGGTCGCCCGGACCGATGCCGAGCCGCTTGAGGACATTTGCGAACCGATTGGAAAGGTTTTTAAGATCGGCGTAGGTGAACTCGCGAACCTCTCCCTTCTTTCCGAGCCAACGAAGGGCGGTCTGATTCCGTCTCGGTCCATCGGCATGACGATCGACCGCCTCGTGGGCGATGTTCAATCCCTTCCCGTCGGGAAGGCCGTCCAGCTCGCGCCGGGCCGCTTTCCAATCGAAGACGGCCCGTTCCGCCTCGTAGTCGGTGAGATTCGGGCGGGGTGATCCAGGTTTTTCTGTTTTCCGAATCGGCTCCCAAATCATCGACACCCTCTCGTCGTCGTTCGCGAAACGACTCAAGTCTCCTTCCCATCGCGCCCATCGCGCTGGCATGGCACTTATTTGATTTAATTTTGAGCCAATCCGACCGGAGAGACAACCCCTCGAAAGGGGCGTATTAAGGATGAGCACGAGGCTATTCATTAAAGAGGCAAGAAGAGACGGAAATATCGGGATCGGACGATCGATTAAAGTATCCCGCGGCAGTTCTAGCTTTGTTGACAATTGGATTTGATCTGTAGGAGAATACAGACCGTATGGGTGCTACCCACCCTGTTCACGCGCTTTCATCTGTTCGATTATTTTCCGTCGTCAGCTTTAACGGCGATCCTTTTCGCAAAGGTGAGATCTTCTCATCCGCACCCTTTCTGCCCACCAATCGCCTTCCACAATGATCGATCTGCCGCCTGTTATCTTACCTTGTAAGAAGAGGGGGGCAGCAAGAGCGTTTCGAAAAGACAAATAAAGAGGTAAACGGCGATGAACTCCTACGAGACGAGGACCAAATCGGAACTGATCAAGATCATTCGCTCGCTCGAAAAAAAGCAGGGAAAGACGGCGGAGCAACGGAAGGATAAAACAGCCCGGCGCGAGCGGGCGGATGAAGCGTTTGAAGTCCGTGTGCAAGAGCGGACCGCGGAGCTTGAGACGATCAACCAAGCGCTGCGAAAAGAGATGGCGGCGCGGCAGCGGGCGGAGGAGCAATTTCGCGAGATGATCGAGTCGGCCCCTGATGCGATTGTGATCGTCAACGGCCAAGGGAAGATTCTGCGCGTGAACGGTGAAACGATGAAGATGTTCGGATATCAACGCGAAGAAATCGTTCAACAGTCCGTTGAAGTATTGCTTCCAGATCGTTATAGAGGCGGACATATCGGCCATCGGGATGCCTACGTCGTGCATCCGCAGACCCGACCGATGGGGGTCGGGCCTGATCTTTTCGGACTTCGGAAGGATGGAAGCGAATTTCCGGTTGAGATCCGCTTGAGCCCCATGAAAACAGACGAGGGGATTCTGGTCATCAGCGTGATTCGGGACATTACCGAGCGTAGGGCGGTGGAAGATACCCTTCGGCTTCAGAAAAAGCTTCTGGAAGAAAAGGTCCGGGAGATGGACGACTTTGTCCATGTCGTCTCTCATGATCTGAAGGAGCCGCTTCGCGGGATCGACGCCTACGCCGGGTTCATCCTCGAAGATTATGCGGACCGTCTGGATGACGAGGGAAAGCGCTATTTAAATGCCCTCCGGACCTCCGCATTGCGGATGAATCACCTCATCCGCGACCTGCTGACCCTCGCCTCCATTTCTCGGAAGGGCTCCACCCGTGCGAGCGTAAACCTCAAGGAAGTCGTCGCCGAAGTGAAGCATGATCTGGACTTTGCGATTCAACAGAAGGGGGCGAAGATCCGGGTGATTTCAAAATTGCCGGTCGTCTATTGCGATCCGACGCAGATCCGCGAAGTGTTCAAGAACCTTCTTTCAAACGCCATCAAGTTCAACGAGAGAACTCCGGTCGTGGAGATCGCCGCCCGAGAGGAGGGAGAGTTCCATTATTTCTCAATCAAAGACAACGGCATCGGCATTGAATCCCGCTACACGGAGCAGATCTTCGGTCTCTTTGAGCGGCTCCACAATCAGGAAGATTTTGAAGGGACCGGCGCCGGATTGGCGATTTGCAAAAAGATGGTCGAGGGCAACGGGGGGACGATCTGGGTGGAGTCGCAGCCGGGAGAAGGGAGCACCTTCTTTTTTACCCTTCCGAAGGGGGAGAGGTAGATTCAGCCGGCCAATTTGGGTCTAAATGGAAAAATCAGAACCTTACTTTTCAGACATTGTAGGATCCATTCTCCCTTCCTGAAATCCTCAACTTTAATTCATATGCCGACCCCCGCCGTTTCGCCGACACCAACCCCGCAACGGCCGCACGCATGATCGGTTCCTGCGCACCGCCTCCAATAGCGCAAGGTAGGGGCCGGTGATACTCCGGGCGCCTTCATAGGTCACGTCGGCAAAAAGACTGGTCACACCCAACAGAACGATAAACTGGAGTGCAGCTCCTTTCGTAATCTCTTTTTCATCACCCCCGACACATAAAAAAACTTACCCGACGATCCTTTCTAAAACGAGAGAATCATAGCCCCGGAGGTCATTCCGAATTCAGAATAATTATTCAGTTGCATTTAGTCGCTAAGAAGCCTGATCTCCGCCGATAAGGCTCTCGATCCGAAATAAACACTTAACGCGCACCAAGCTCCCTTGAACAAATTAGACGGTTGAATTTTCCCCAACACAGAAGCCCTTATTTCATTTTGCCTGGGACGAAGACTCTTCCATCCTTTTTCGTAGAGAGAGAGGACGCATATCCGTCCAAACCTTTTTAATATAAGAGAGACATTCCTCTTTCGTTCCTCTTTTCCCTGCATCGCGCCATCCGAGAGGCAGCGGCTTGGAAGCAGGCCAAATCGAGTACTGCTCTTCATCGTTCATAACCACCGTGTAGATGGTATCATCTTCCCGAATTTCCTCATTCATCTTGACCCCCTGTCAGCGAGCGACACCCGATTCGGAAAGAGGTGTACCCAGCTCGGTCTCAGGTTTTCTTATGATCGACGCTTAAACATGATGGCAGACAGAGAAACCCGCTCTAATCCCTAGTCGGATAAATTCCTTGCACACAAATAATATAGTTCAAGTTGGGAAGCGGAGCGGTTTTGCGTAAATCAGGCAAGGCGAAATTTTTAATCCCGTCCCCACCAAATTGAGTTCCCAAGATTGAGAACAAAGCCTGGTTCTGGTTAATCGGTATAAGCGTCCCATCACAGAATGCCCAATTACGTGGAGCAAAAGTACCGGCAAAGAGAGTGACCGTGCCCATATATTCATCCATGGCTTCCTCCATATGTGAGAAGTGATTTTTTTTACTCTGCTCCTAACGTTGTTTGGCCCCAGTCGGCTCTTGCGATAGGCGGCTTAACACACTACCTCGACGGCCTCTTCACTGGCGCCTGCGCTTATTCTTTCATTGATGGTAGTGATGATGCCATCCCCCAAAGGGGGTGTTTTCAGAATACCGACGCTCTGGGAGAGCAATCCCTCTTAGCCTGTGCCTGTCGAATTACAATCCGCCAGGCACAGGGGAGCACCTTCTTTTTTACCCTCCCGAAGGGAGAGAGGTAGTTTAAATGACAAATAACAAATGGAAAAAATGGCAAATGGAAAATTAACCCGGTTTCACCTTCACCCCCTCCTTCACCGCATCGCTCGGATAGACGATCACCTCCTCTCCCGCCGAAAGCCCCCCTTCGATCATCGCCTCGGCCCCGCTTCGCCGTTCCACTTCGACCGTTCGTTTTCGCGCCCGTCCGTCTAAGAGGGTAAAGGCGGCCCAGCGGTCCCCTTCTCTGAAGAGCGCGCCGGAGGGAACCTTCAGAGCGTCCTCTTTGGTAAAGACGAAAATCTGCGCCTCCACCCGGTATCCGTCTCCCAACGTCTCCCATCGCTCCCGGGGGGAGGTCAGGTCGATCACCACGTTGACCCGCTGCTCTTCCACACCGAGGGCCGAGATCTTCGTGAAGGCGGAGGGCTCCACCCGGCGGACGCGCCCTTCCAGGGGGGCTTCCCCGCCGTAGCGGACGATCCGCGCCGGCATTCCGGACCGGATGTCGACGGCATCGGTCGTGAGAACATCGACGACGACTTCCAGATCGGCCGGATCGGCGATTTCCAGCAACGGGGTTCCGAGGGAGACGACCCGCTCGCTTTCCTGCAAAATGCGCAGCACCTTTCCATTCACCGGCGAACGAATTTCCAAGCGCTCCCCCGCGCCGGCCCCTTGTTTGGCGCGGATCAGCGCCGCGCGCGCCAGGTCGACCTGATGCTCGGCGACTTGAGATTCGAATTGCGCCGCCTCCAACTCCCGCGTCCGGAGGGTGACCGTCAGCTCTCTCTGCTCCCGTTCGGCGGCCGAAACCAGTCCTTCCTCCGCCAACTGGCGGGCCCGTTCAAGATCGCTTTGCGCTTGCGCGAGCGCCGCTTGCGCCCGTTCTACACCGGCGCGCGCCCGCAACCGCTCCGCTTCCGCCGCGCCGAGCCGCTCCTGCAGCTCCCGCTCCGTCCGGACGTCGAGCAGGGGAGGGGCCGCCGGAATCATCGCCGCAAGGACATCGCCTCGTTTGACCGAATCGCCCGCTTCAAGTTGAATCCGCAAGAGCTGTCCCGCCAGCGGAGCGGAGATCAGATAACGCTCCCGGACGCGGGTCATTCCCTCCTCTTCCACCGCCTGCGCAAAGGGGCCTTGAGCCACCGGGGCGGTCTCCACCTCCACCGGCTTCGGCAAGAAGGCGAAGATCAGGAGAGCGACAAGCCCGAGAAAGAGGACGGCCGAGAGCGCTCTTTTGATCCATCTTCGCATTATTCCCTCGTTTTCAAAACCCCGACCAGATCGAGATGATCGATCCGATTCCGCACGATCAGCGCGCTGACGACCCCGGCGATCAGAATCGCCAGAACCGCATAGGCATAGGTTCGCGGGGTAATCACCATTGGAATGATAAAGTTCTCGGAGTGGGCCGACCGGACCAGTCCGAGCGCTAAGAGATACCCAAGCCAGAGGCCGAATGGGATCGCCAGAATCAGCTCCGCCGCCAGCTCGCCGAGTAAAAGGGCCGAGACCTCTCCTCGCGTGAAGCCGAGGACCCTCAGACTGGCGAGTTCCCACGCCCGCTCCGCCAGCGCGATCCGGGCGCTGTTGTAGACGACCCCCACCGCAATCGCGCCGGCGAAGATCGTCACGATCGTCGTGAAGAAAAAGATGTTCCGGGCCGATTCCTTCTCAAACGTTTCCAGCGCGGTTCGCTTCATCCCCACCGTCGCGACGGCGGGAGTTTCCTTCAGGCGGGCGTTGAATAAATCGACCCCGGCGCGATCGACTCGGACCGCGACAGAAGAGATCAAGTTTCCTTCTCCCATCGCCCGATTCAACACGCCGATTTCCATATAACCGACCATGCCGACGAGGTCATTTACCAGGCCGGCAACGAGAAGCGTCCGCCGGGTCCGCTTCCCCTCCAACGATTCCACCTCGATCCGGTCGCCCGGTTTCACGCCGAGACGCGCCGCCAAACGATCGGTCAAGAGCAACCCGTCGGGAGGAAGCGGGATCGGATGCCGATCGGCATCGAGCAGTTGCCGCAGCTCCCCCTCTTGGGGCAGCCCCATCACGGCGGTTCGATAGCTCCGGTGTCCGGCGCGCAGCCGGACCGGAACGCTGCGCGAGGGCTCCGCGTAGAGAACGCCGGGAATTTCGTCGATCTCATAGCGGACCGCTTCGGAGAGCGGCTCGACGAAGGTGATGTCGGCGTCTTCCCGCTGAATTTCGTCGAACTGGACTCGGATCAACTCCTCGACGGCGTCGCCCCAGAAGGTCCCGCCGATGATGATGGCAATCGACGAAGCGATCCCGAACGTCGTCAAGGCGGCCCGCAAGGGGCGGCGCTCCAGTGTCCGGACGACCATGCGGGTTTGTGAAGAGAGAAGATGCGCCCATCCGAGCCGCTCCAGGATCATTCTCCGAAAAGTCGCCGGCGCCGGCGGGCGCATCGCCTCCGCCGGGGGGAGGGACGCGACGCGCCGGACCGTCTGAAGCGCCGCCGCGACCCCGGCCGTGAGGCTGATCGCGGCGGCCAAAAGCGGAATCCAAGGTTGAATCCGGTAGGTCAGCTGAGGGAAGTGGAAGAAGGTGGTGTACATGCCGGTCATATAATGACCGAGCCAAACGCCGATCCCGATCCCTCCCGCGATTCCGGCCAAGACGATCACCAGAACGAACTTCAGGTAGTGAAGCGCAATCGTCCGGTCGGCATAGCCGAGGGCTTTGAGGGCGGCGATCTGCTCCCGCTGCGTGCTGATCTGGCGGGCCAAGACGACGTTCAGCAGAAAGGCGGCGACCCCGAGGAAGATGGACGGAAAGACGGTGGCGTTCACCTTCAACTGATTGAGCTCCTGGTCCAGAATCCGATGCGAGATCTGATCCTCGCGGCCATAGGCGCCGAGCCCGCCGTAAGGGGCCAGCAGCCGGTCGAGAGCGCTGATCACGGCGGGGGCGCGGGCATGCGGCGCCAGCCGCAGCGTTACGGAATTAAAGGCCCCCTTCATATTGAAGGCCGCCTCGACTCCGTCCCGCTCCATCCAGAAGATGCCGAACCCCTTGTCGTCCGGGAAAGCGCCTCCCCGGTTCGCATAGATATACTCCGGGGAGAGAGCCACCCCGACGATGCGAAGGTCCTCTCTTTTTCCGTTCAAGAGCGCCGCCAGCCGATCCCCCGGCTGAAGTCCCCGGGCGGTCGCGAAGCCTTCGGAGACGAGGACTTCGTTCCGCTCCCCCGGCTCGATCCATCTTCCTCTTCGTAGGGTCAGCCGGTTCAAACGGGGCGGGCGGCCGTCGGTGAGACCGATCATCCGTCCCGTCACCGGTTCGGCGACATTCGGAATGTCGAGGGTGACATCGAAGAGGGTCGTTGTCTCGGCGTCCGAAACGCCGGGAAGCTGCACGATCGGCTCGGCGAGCGATTCGGGGGCCCGTTTCACGCCGGAGAAGAGGTCGGCGAAGCGGGTGCTTTCATAGTAGGATTGGCGCGACCCGTGGAGCGAATCGTAGGCGGTCAGCATCCCGATGAATCCGCCGATGCCGGAAGCGACCACCAGCGCGATCGTCACCGCCTGGCCCTTCATCCGGGAGAGGTCCCGGAGCAGTTTGACGTCGAGCATCTTCACCAGCGAAGCTCCCCCGGGGTGAGTTTGCGCGCGTTTTTCTCGATCGACGCGATCTGGCCGTCGGCGAGATGCATCACCCGATCGGCCATCCCGGCGATCGCGGCGTTGTGGGTGATCACGACGGCGGTCGTTCCGAATTCCTGATTGATCCGCGCAATTACCTCCAGCACGACCTTCCCGGTTTCATAATCGAGCGCCCCCGTCGGCTCGTCGCAGAGAAGGACTTCCGGACGTTTGGCGATGGCGCGGGCGATCGCGACCCGCTGCTGCTCTCCTCCCGAGAGCTGGGAGGGGAAATGATCAAGCCGATGCTCCAGCCCCACCCGTCGCAGCGCCTCCTCCGGTTTCAATGGATGCTCGGCGATCTCGGTCACCAAGGTCACGTTCTCCCGCACCGTCAGGCTGGGGATCAGGTTGTAGAACTGGAAGACAAAACCGACATGCTCGCGGCGGTATTGGGTCAGCCCACGCTCGTCGGCCCGCCCGAGGTCGTGGTTGCGCCAACGGGCTTCTCCGCTCGTCGGCGTGTCGAGACCGCCGAGAATGTTCAAGAGGGTCGACTTGCCGCTTCCGGAGGGGCCGAGCAACACGATGAATTCACCTTCGTAAATATCGAGATCGACCCCGCGAAGCGCATGAACCTCCACCTCACCCATCCGGTAGATTTTTGCGAGTCCCCGGGCATAAAAAACGGTTGTCTGTATCAATTCGTTCAATGGATTCCTTCTATGACGCCATGCCGCGCCCCGGCTGAGAGCGAATGAGTGCCGTTTCGTTATTATTCTGATGGAGGCCCCATAAAGGAACAATCCCCCGAATGGGGTATTCATGATAGGAGGCGTCAGCGGAGGGGCCGGGTGAAGTTTCACAAGCTTTTATCCAAAGCGGCGAATCAGCCCCTTGCGGAGCGCTTCGGCAAGAAGCATCGTGAGCGCGAAGGGGAGAACAAAGAGCCAGACATCCAGGGGGATGGGGGCGGTTCCGAAGATCCGATTTCCCCACGACGTATAGTCGATCAGGAGGATCAGGCCGATTTCGAAAGCAATCCCCCAGAGGAGGAGCGGATTGCCGAAGATCCTTTCTCGAAAGGGGGAGTCGCGCTCGGTTCGGCAGAGAAAGACATTCACCACCTGCATCACGATGATGGCGCTGAGACAGGCGGTCGTCGCTTGCAGATAGAGAGGGTCGTGGGAAGGAAGACTTTGACCGTATCGCCATCCCCCGCCGTAGAGGACGAAGAAAAAGGCCGCCATCGCTGCGGCCGCTTCCATCATTCCGAGGAAGAGATAAGCCCGGACAATCAGCGGCCTGTTCCAGAGACGCTCCGTCCGCGGGCGGGGAGGATGCCGCATCAGATCGGGCTCGGGGGCCTCCGCACCCAACGCCAGCGCCGGGAGCATGTCGGTGCCGAGATCGACCGCCAGAATCTGAAGGATGGTCAGCGGCAGGGGAATCCTGAAGAGAACGAAGGCGAGATAAGGGATCAATTCAGGGACGTTCGAGGTGAGGATGTAGGTCAAAAACTTCCGGATGTTCGAGAAGACCGCCCGTCCCTCTTCGATGGCGCTGACGATGCTGGCGAAGTTGTCGTCCATCAATACAATCGTCGCCGCCTCGCGGGCTACATCGGTGCCGGTGACCCCCATGGCGATCCCGATGTCGGCCTGTTTCAGCGCCGGCGCATCGTTCACCCCGTCGCCGGTCACCGCCACGATCTCCTTTTTCCGCTTCAATGCATTCACGATCCGCATCTTTTGATCGGCGCCGACCCGGGCGAAAAGAATTTCCGGCGCATCGAGGGCGATCTGCAGCTGCGTGTCGGAAATCCGCCGAAGCTGATCTCCCGTGAGGATCACCGGGGAAGGAGAGCGGGTCAGTCCGATCTCCTTGGCGATCGCGAGCGCGGTATGGGGGTGGTCGCCGGTGACCATGATCACCTTGATCCCGGCCTCTCTGCACTTCAAGATCGCCGCCGGGACCTCCGGGCGCGGGGGGTCTTCGAGACCGACGAGTCCTGTCAGGGTTAGATCTTCCTCCAGACGGGAGGAGCCGGTCCCCTTTGGGACGATTCGATGGGCGAAGGCGAGAACCCGCAGCCCCGCATCGGCCATCGACGCTTCGGTTTGAAGGAAGCGCTCTTTCCATTCGGGGGTCATCGGCTGAAGGGTGCCGCCGAGTTGAACCGATCGGCACAAGGGGAGAACGGTCTCCAGCGCTCCCTTGGTATAGAGGACTGGCCCGTCCTGGGTCTGTTGGAGGGTCGAGAGCCGCTTTCGATCGGAATCGAAGGGGATTTCATCGAGACGGGAAAAGGCCGGTTTGTCGGGGAGCGCCTTCTCCGCCATCTGAACCAGCGCCACCTCCGTCGGATCCCCGGTGAGGGTTTTTTGGCCGCTTTTCCCCATCTCCCGAAGGGTCTGGCAGAGGAGCGCCGTCTCGAAGAAGCGCCGGTCTCCCTCCGAAAGAGAATCTTTTTTTATCTCGATCTGGTCCGCGTCTTCAAGCCGACCCGCGAGATAGATGACCTTGGCCGACATTCGGTTCTCGGTCAGCGTCCCGGTTTTGTCGGTGCAGATGACGGTGGCCGATCCGAGCGTCTCGACCGCAGGGAGGTGCCGGATCAGCGCGTTTCGTTTCGCCATCCGCTGGCTTCCCATCGCCAGCGCCAGGGTGACGGTGGGGAGGAGTCCTTCAGGAACGTTGGCGACGATGATGCCGATGGCAAAGATGAAATTCGCCCAGAACGGAAGGCCGATGAGGCGGCCGATGAAAAAGAAGAAAACGCCGATCCCGGCGGCCAGCAGGGCGATCATTCGGCTCAACGAAACAATCTCTTTTTGAAGCGGGGAGAGGGGCGCCTCGGCCGTTTGGGTCAGGCGGGCGATTTTGCCGAACTCGGTATGCATTCCGGTGGCGAAGACGAGCGCGCTCCCCCGTCCGCCGACCATCGATGTCCCCGCC
>SCUR01000315.1 GCA_004297235.1 Candidatus Manganitrophaceae bacterium
CGGCCCCTCCCAAGAATGAAACCGATTTCTTTACCAACTATCGTTTCCGGCTGAATGTCGATGTCACGGTGATCGACGGGGTTTCCTTCTTCCTTCAGCCTCAAAAGGTCGGGGTTTTCGGAAATGGGGAGACGGGGGCCGGAACCGATGTCTCCCTCTCGTCGGTCGCCGTGAACACGCCGACCGGCAGCCAAACCGGAACCGGAACGGCGACGGGAGACCTCACCCTCCATCAAGGTTATCTTGACTTCAAGCAGATCGGCGGGATGCCGCTGAACCTCCGGCTCGGCCGGTTTGAGTACATCATCGGCGGGCACCGCTTGATCGGGAATTTCGACTGGAGCCAGCGGGGCCGCTCATTCGACGGGGCGCAGGCCAGCTATGGAATTCCGGCGGCGGGGACCCTCTCTCTTTTCGCTTTTAAATTGACGGGCGAGGTGGAGAGCGGCCCCTTGCCGGCCGGGGACAGAGACGCCGATACCAATCTCCTCGGGGCCCATTTCTACACCGCGCTTCTGCCGATGAGTCAGACCGAGCTCTCCTTCCTCAACGATCGAAACCTCGCCGGCCTTCCCGATTCGAAGCGGTTCACCGCAGGAATCAAGGTCGAGCAGAGCCCATCCCTGCCGCCGCTGGCGTTCGTCTCGCCGCTGACCGGCCCGCTCTGGCGCGCGGAATATTACAAGCAGTGGGGCGACCGGACCGACACGCAGAAGATCGACGCCTTCATGTATGCCCTCCGGCTGGGATACCGGTTCGGATTTCCTCTCAAGCCGATGCTCCTTGTCGGCTATGAAGTCCTCTCCGGGGATGACAGCCTGACCGCCGGAGATTACAGTGCCTTCGATACCCTCTACGCGACGAACCACATCTACTACGGCTACATGGACTACTTCACCACTGTCGCCGACACGCAGGGCCGCGGGCTTCGGGATGCGTTCGTCCGGCTCCACCTGACCCCGCTGGAGAAGGGAGGGTTTGCCGTCGATCTGCATCGATTCTCCCTCGACAAAGAGATCACGGGAGAGAAAGATCTGGGAACGGAGGTCGACCTGACCTTCCTGGCGCAGATGAACAAGGTCACATCGATCCTGGTCGGCTATTCCAAGTTTTTCTCGGAAAAAGGGATGGAATTACTCGGCCGGATTACGCCGGGAGAAGATCCGGTCTGGGGCTACGCGATGGTGAATGTGCTCTTTTGAGGCGAGAGGATTCGGCGGTCGTTCGTTAACAGACATTTAACCCTATTGTGACGCTCCCGTAACGGGAAGGTTTTATAAAGGCGAGGGAGTCAATCGGTCTCATTCAAAAACAGGAGAAGAGATGCAGCAGACGACGTCCGTATCTACCCTCTGGGCTCACTTCGTTCCGGTCGCAGAGATCCCGATCGGTTTCGACACCGGCCGAATGAGCCGGCTCGATCGATATGTGGTTCGGGAGGTCCGCTCCGTTCGCGGGGAGGCGCCGCCTGCCCTTCGGCGCGGAACCGGCTTGGCCCGGCTTGAAAGCGAAGCGCCGATCCGCTTTTTCAATAACGGTTATAAAGAATCGGGAGGATTCCTCCTCCACGGGGCCGTTCAACATTTGCACTATACGGGCCGAGGCGAGCAGACGGAGCTGAAGACCCTCTCGCGGCCCGAACTGGCCGCCTCCGTCGAGACCACGGCCGTCCTCATTCCGATCGGGAAATCGCCCGGTTGGTGGGCGATGAGCCAAGATGAGCGGCAGATCCTTTTCCAGAAGACCGCCCGGCACGAGGGACACTTCGGCATCGGACGGAAATATGCCGATCGAATCTTTCGGAGGCTCTATCATACGCGCTATATCGATCCGGCTGCGCCTTATGATTTTCTCACCTATTTCGAGTTCAACGAAGCGGACGCACCCGATTTCAGAAAGATGATCTCGGAGTTGCGGGATGTAAAAAGCAATCCCGAATGGCTCTATGTCGATTTCGAATACGAGGTCTGGATGACCAAGCTTTCGTTATCGGCGGAGCCGAGCTCATAGGAGGGGGAATATGTCATCCACCTTGGCACCGGTCCCGATCCGGTCCGGCCTTCGGCTTTTTTTTCAGCTCCGAAAAATGATCACCAATCACATCGATCTTCTCGATGCTTCATCGAAGCTGGGGGTTACACCGTCGACCCTTCGGAAGATTCTGGCGGGGGGGCCGATCTCCCGATTTATCCAGCGAAAGATCGGGTGCGCCTTGGAGGGAAGAGAACGCGCGGCGCCGATCCGCCGAAGACGATCGAGGGTTGAGCGATTCTTGGAGATTTACCATCTTTATCAAGAGCGAGGGACGCTCCAGCGGGTGGCCGATGAGATCGGACTGAGCCGTGAGCGGGTGCGGCAGATTTTGGTGAAGGGATCGGAGTTCGGACTCTTCGAATACAAGCCCTCTTGGGAGGCGGGACCCCCCCGAGAGAAGATTCTCGCCGATTACCGGCGGCGGCTTACCTTGAAGGGGGTCGCACAGGAGAATCGAATGTCCCTCTGCCGTCTTCACCGGCTGCTGAAGGTCCACCGGATCACCCCTTCTGCGCTTAAAGAGATCCGGATCAGCGCCAAGAAGGCGACCTGTATCGAACGATATGATGCGGTGGTCGTTGGGTTCGGACATCATCCGACCACCACGGAGTTGCAACAAATTCCGACAACCCGGTCCCTTACCACGCAAATCCGAAGGCTCTGGGGCTCGATCGATCTTTTCCGAAGAGAACGGGGAATTCCGCAGCCCAAGCTGCGTTTCCAAAAAATAGAAGAGGAAAAAAGTTTCCCGCCGGTTTAATATTTCAGATCGGTCGGCGACGGGGCAAGGTCGGGTACGACTTCGGTGCTCGTATAGGGCCGGTTCAGAACGAGGTAGCCGTACCACTTCATCGCCGAATCGGTGAGGATGACGATCGCCAAGACAACGATCGAGGCGACCAATCCCGCATTCAAATAAAGGGGAAAGGCCTCCGCCGCCGAGGCCGCTTTCCCCGCCTGATCGAGGAACCGCCAGAGGAGCTGCCAGCTCCCGCTCAGGGTCACCGTCCCGACGAAGAGCATCGGCAGCGCCGTGATCCAGATGTATTTCGCCTTCCCCATTTTAATCAGGACCGTCGTTCCGACGCAGAGCGCCAGCGTTCCGAGCAGCTGGTTCGCCGCCCCGAACATCGGCCAGATCGTCGCGATGCTCCCGGTGGAGATCAGATACCCCCATGAGAAGACCACCAGAAAACTGGCGGCCAAGACCCCCGGTATCCAGTTGATGTCGCGAAGAGGGGGGTAGAAATTGGCGCCCATCTCCTGGACCAGATAGCGAGAGATTCGGGTGCCGGCGTCGATCGTCGTCAGGATGAAGAGCGCCTCGAAGAGCAGGGCGAACTGATACCAGTAGGCCATCAGCGCTTTCATTCCTGGCAGCGACGAGAAGATCGAAGCCATCCCCACCGCCAAGGAGACCGCCCCGCCGGGGCGGCCCGCCACCTCCACCCCCACCAACTCGGAGAGCGTTTGAATCTGGCTCACCGGATAGCCGAGCGCGGCCAGCGCCTCCGGGCCCAATTTCGTATTGATCGCCAGATAATCCCCCGGAATCAGGATCGACGCCGCGACCAGCGCCATCACCCCGACGAAGCTCTCCATCAACATCGCCCCGTAGCCGATCGTCGCGTGCGATTCGCAGGAGATCATCTTGGGCGTGGTCCCGGACGAGACGAGCGAATGAAAGCCGGAGATCGCCCCGCAGGCGATGGTGATAAAGACGAAGGGGAAGAGCATCCCTGGAATAACAGGCCCTCCGCCATGGATGAATCCGGTCATCCGGGGCATCTCGATCGTCGGCGCCATGAGGATCACCCCGGCCCCCAACAGGCAGACGACCCCCACCTTCATAAAGGTGGAGAGATAATCGCGCGGCACCAACAGCATCCAGATCGGGAGGACCGAGGCGAGAAAGCCGTAGCCGGCGAGCAGCCACACCAGCGTGTTCCGCTCGAAATCAAAAGCGGCGCCGAGAGGGGTCCCGGCGACCCATTGGCCTCCGATCACCGCGAGGAAAAGGAGCGCCACCCCGATGATCGAGACCTCTCCCACCCGCCCGGGCCGGAACTTTTGGAGATGGAAGCCCATGTAAAGAGCAATCGGGATCGTCATTGCCAGGGTAAAGGTTCCCCACGGATTGTGGTAGAGGGCATTGACCACCGCCAGCCCCAGTCCGGCCAGGGCGACGACGACGATGAAGAGCACCGCCACCGTCGTGGCGACGCCGGTGATCGGTCCGATCTCGTCGTTGGCGATCTGGGGAAGCGAGCGGCCGTTGCGACGCATCGAGGCGACAAGGATGACGAAATCCTGGACCGAGCCGGCCACGACCGCCCCGATGACGATCCAGAGGAAGCCGGGAAGAAAACCGAACTGCGCCGCCAAGACCGGTCCCAAGAGCGGCCCCGCGCCGGCGATCGCCGCAAAATGGTGGCCGAAGAGAATCCATCGATTGGTCGGCTGGAAGTTGTGATCGTCGCGAAGGCGATGGGCCGGGGTGATCCGCCGATCGTCCAGCACGACGACCCGGGTGGAAAGGAAGCGGCCGTAGAAGCGGATCGCAAGGGCATAAAAACAGGCGGCCGCCACCACCAGCCAAAGGGCGTTGACCTTCTCCTCCGGGTTGAAAACGCCGGTGACGAAGCCAAAGGCAACAGCGGCCAAGACGGCGATCGCCCCCCAGAGAATCATTGAAATTTTGGACATTTTTTTACCTCCGGTCGCAAATTATATCGGGGAAAAAGGGGGTTGTCAAAAGAGATTGATGAAGAGATTGTACAGGCGAAGGAGTGTATCCCTTCCCTCGACCTCTCCTTACGAAGGGCCGGGGATGAAAGTTCGAAGGCGGCGGTCCTCTTCCATTTTTGTGGTAAATTTGCTATATAACTTCGCCGGCGGTCGAGGCCGGCCGGATCGGCAACGCAACGATTGGAGAAGCAATGTCATTCATCCCGGTCGCAAAGGTTCACGAAATTCCCCCCGGATCGGCGAAACTCATCGAGATCAACAACCTGGAAATCGCCCTCTTCCGATTGGGTGATGAGTTTTACGCCACGTCCAACCTCTGTCTTCATCAGGCGGGGCCGCTGGCGGAGGGGAGAATTGACGGGGAGCAGGTGATCTGTCCCTGGCATCACTGGCGCTTTAACATCAAAGATGGGACCTCCCCGCTCAGCCCGAAGTTGAAGCTGAAGACCTACCCGGTCAAGCGGGAGGAAGATGAAATCCTGATCGATCTTTCCTAATCGCGAGAGAGGATACGATGAAAAATGTGCTTTGGAGTGATCGTTCCGGGTTCGACCCGCTTGGGATGTTTGGAAGGGGAGTCCTTTTGCTGCTCGCCGTTCTCCTTCTTGGAGGGTGTTCTTCGTTCGGGCGGCGGACCACGCCGGGGGTGAGCTCCGATGCGGGCCGCCAGGTTTATGAGATTCGCCTGGCGACGGAGAAGTACCGCGACATCGAGAAGGCGCAGGCCGACGGCTATTTCCGGTTCACCGGCTATCTCCCGAACATGGGCTATCAGTATGCCAACCCGAAGCTTTTTTCAGGGTTTGATCTTCGGCGTCCCCCGATTCTCATCTACGATGAGCGGGACGGGCGGTTTGAGTTGACCGGCGTGATGTATGTCAGCCCGCTCGATCAGAGTCCGGGCAGCGTTCTCCCTTTCAGAGGGGCCGAATTCATGCGGCATCCGATGATGTGCCATTACCAGGACGGCACCAACCTGAATCTGGAGAAGGCGGAGCAATGTCCCAAGGAGCACCCGCTGACGAAGGCGACGCTTGTTTTCTGGCACCCCGATCTCTGGATGATGTCGGCATGGATCTGGTATCCCAACCCGAACGGCCTCTTCTCCCTTTATAATCCCCTTCTGAATTTCACGAGGTAATAGACAGGGCGAACCGAACGGTTCGCCCTTACGGCGTCAGGATCACCTTTCCGAAAAGATCCCTTACCTGCATCTTCTCTTGGGCTTCCCGGGCCTGGGAGAGGGGATAAACGGAGTCGATGATCGGCTTCAGCTTCCGCTCCCCGATCAGGCGGGTGACGGTCTCCAACTCCGCGCGAGTTCCGGTCCGGGCTCCCAGAATCGAAAGATCTTTCCAGAAGATGTGGCGCAGATCGAGCTCGGTGGTCGGCCCCGTCGTCGCCCCGCAAGTGACGATCGTTCCCCCCTTCGCCAGTGAGGCGACGCTTTTTCCGAAGGTCGCCGGTCCGACATGCTCGAAGACGACATCGACGCCGTGTCCCTCCGTCATTCGGAGGGCCTCCTTTGAGAAATCCCCCTTTGTATAGTTGATCAGCAGATCGGCCCCCAATCGGCGGGCTTGCTCAAGTTTCTTCGGCGTGCTCGCCGTCGCGAGGACCCGCGCTCCGACGAGCTTCCCGATCTGAACGGCGGCGCTTCCGACCCCGCTCCCCCCCGCCAGAACCAGCAGGTCTTGTCCCGGTTTCAACGCGGCGCGGGTGATCAGCATATGCCAGGCGGTGACGAAGGTGATCGGAAAGGCGGCGGCCTCTTCGAAGGAAATTCCCTCGGGGATGGGAATCAGATTCGCCGCCGGCGCCTTGGCAAACTCGGCATAACCGCCGTCGCATCCCGCCCCGAAGATCCGGTACTGATCGCAAAGGTTGTCCCGTCCCGACAGGCAGTAAGCGCAGCGAAAGCAGGAGAGACCGGGTGCGACGATCACCCGTTGGCCGACGGAGGTCCCTTCCACCCCCGGCCCGACCTCCGCCACGATCCCGGCGACGTCGGAGCCGGGGATATGCGGAAGCTGGATCTTGTAAGCCGGGACCCCCCGGCGGATCCAGAGATCGAGATAATTGAGGGCGCAGGCTTTCACCTGGAGGACGACCTCCCCCGGCGCGGCCTTCGGCGCGGGGACCTCTTCATAAACCAGGGTGTCGACCTCTCCGAACTGGTGGAAGCGGACCGCTTTCATTCAGCCATTCCTCCTTGTTTCGTCTGATCGATCAAAACGGTTCCATCGGATTTTTCCCCTCGGCCAACAGGCGAAGCCGCTCCTCGTGGCGGGCGATCAGGCTCCAATCGGGCTCCGGGGTCGTCTCGTATCCGACGGCGAGAACCTGCAGCGAGTGAAGCGTCCGATAGACTTTCAACCGCTCGGTCGGCCAGGCCGCTTCTCCATAGCCCGCCAGGAACGGGGCGCGGTCCTGAGGGTAGAAGAAAAAGGCCTCTTCAAGATGAAGCAGATCGGCGGCCGCATCCCCCCACCAAGCCCATTCGAGGTCGAAGACTCCGGAGATCCGCAGCGCGCCGGAGTCCCCCTCCACAAAGAGAAGATTATCATAATGGAAGTCGCCGTGGAGGAAGACCGGCTCGATCGTATCGGGGAGCGCTTGGAGCCCTTCGGTAAAACGGAGGGCCAGCCGCTCTTTCCAGGTCGGCGGGCTGCCGAGATCTTTCTCGCACCGTGTCAGCGCCCGGTCGAATCGCTCTTGAAGATAGTCGCGCCAGGAGGCCTCCTTCGGAAAAATGCGCGGGTCATCGAGCCGATTTCCGAAGAAGGGGATCCGAATACGGTGGAATCGCCGCAGAACCCGACCGATCTCTTCCAAAAGGGGATTCCGTTTTTCGATAGGAAGCGACTCGATCACCTCTCCCACGCCGCGCCCTTTCAGGAAAGGGATCAACGCGTAATCGAACGGCAGCAGCTCTTTGGAGCAGTCGGGGAGATAATCGAGCGCGAGCGGAAGATCGGGGGCGACCTGGTGGAGCCATCGGTAGCTCTTCGCCTCTCGGCCGATCTTGTCCAGATCCCGGTCGTGGGCGTTGACCCGGCAGACCCATTGCCGTCCGTTCTCCAGGAGGAAAAGATAACTTTGGTTGATCATCCCCTTCATCGGCTCGGAGACCCAGACCGGCGGGCCGATCCGGTGCCGGCGGCAGATCTCCCGCGCGAGGGGGAGATCGATCAAGGGAGGGGTTTGGGGCGGGGTCATTTGGCCTCTTCGGGGAGATCGGCCATATCGAGCGACTTCCCATGCAGCGTGGGGTCGGCCGCTGCGGTCGTGGCGAGAAAGAGGATCGCCTTCGCGACCCGGGCGGGATCTTGAAGCCGGGTCGGGTCTTCCTTGGGGTAAGCGGCGGCGCGCATCTTTGTCCGGGTGCCGCCGGGATTCAGCGTCACAACGCGCAGATTGAACGGGGCGACCTCCTCGGCGAGCGTCTGCATCATCCCCTCCAGCGCGAATTTCGAGACCGAGTAGGCGCCCCAGGTGGCCCGGCCCGTTCTGCCGACGCTGGAGGTGATCGAGAGGATGGTTCCGGCGCGGCGGGGGATCATCGTCCGGACGACCGCCTGCGTCACATAAAAAGTGCCGTTGATGTTGATCCGGATCACCTCTTCCCACGCTTCGGCGGGATAGGTTGCGATCGGCTCCGAAGGGCCGAGGACCGAGGCGTTGTTGACGAGAAAGTCGATCGCCCCCCAGTCGGAGACGGTTTGGGCGACCATCCGCTGGACGTCCCGCCGGACGGAGATATCGGCCCGAAAAGGGCGGACCACACCGCCGGCCTCCTCGATCGCCTTGGCCGTTCCGAAGAGCTCCCCCTCGCTGCGCGCGCAGAGCGCGACCTTGCACCCTTCGGCGGCAAACCGCTCCGCCGCCGCACGGCCGATCCCGCGACCGCCGCCGGTGACGAGGACGACTTTGTCTTTCAGTTGCATCAACCCCCTCCGGGAACAGGATAATGGAAACACTCGATCATTTCAATGGGGAGATCGGGGATCGGCCGAGCGATTTCATTGATTTAAATATCGCTGCTGTGGTAGATTTCCCCAAACGAATTTCTCTTTTCGATCCGGAGATCCATGAAGCTCTATCAACACCCGGTCAGCCCCTTCTGTATTTCCATTGGCGCGATCTTGAAGTGGGGGAAGATCCCGCACCAAATCGTCAATATTCCTTATTCCGACCGGCGGTTGATTGTCGAGAAGAGCCAAGGCCAATCTTACAAGATTCCTCTCTTGGAAGATGGGGATCAGGTTGTCTGGGACCGGACCGATTTCGGTCAGGAGATCGCGCACCATCTCGATCGGAAATTCAACCTCGGCCTCTTTCCTCCAAACTTGGAAGGGATCCAGACGATCCTGGCCCGGTACATCGAGAACGATCTGGAATCGGTCGGCTTCAGGTTGAACGATATTCACTACCTCTCCTGGCTGCCCGATACTTACGATCGCGCGATGTTCCTCCGGCACAAAGAGCGGAAGTTCGGCGCCGGCTGCGTCAATGCGTGGCGTCGGCAAGAAGCTCAGCTGCA
>SCUR01000316.1 GCA_004297235.1 Candidatus Manganitrophaceae bacterium
CTTAGCTGGAAGATTCATTTTATGGTCCCTTGCGACGGATGTATATTAGGAGGCAGATTTAATGCATGTTGGTATTACATACAATCTGTAACTCTAAGCATACAAACTTATGTTATTACAGATAGGTATTCTACCTACTTGTGAGATAAATTGCAATTGTACTTAGTTATATCTGGTTTAGGATTAACTTTATTTTTTATGTGGGTTATCGGCTAATAGAAGGGTAGGGAGGAAACTACCGCGCCGCCAGTCCCGTAAACACGCTGGTCGCCGCGACAGAGAATTCAATAAACGGCTGGGGCCAGACGCCCAGAAGAATCACGCCGGCAATCCCGGCGTAGATCACCACTTTGAGCGGCATCGAGAGATGAATGGGGGTGGTCTCTTTCGGTTCGAGGATGTAGATCTTCTTCACCACGATCAGATAGTAGTAGAAAGAGATGATCACATTAATCAGTCCGACCGTCACCAAGAAGAACATCTTCTGATGGACGGCGGCGGCGAAGATGTAGACCTTGCCGATAAAGCCGGCCAGCGGCGGAACGCCCGCGAGCGAGAGGAGAAAAACCAGCATCGCAAAGGCGAGCAGCGGGGAGCGGCGGCTCAATCCGGCGAGGTCGTCGATGTCGTCTTTGTTCGTCAGGTTCGAGAAGATGATCACCACCGTGAAGGCGCCGAGATTGGCGAAAAGATAAGTGAGCATATAGAAGAGGAGCGAGTCGCCCCCCATCTTCGTCCCGGCGGCCATCCCGATCAAAATATTTCCGATCTGCGCGATCCCCGAGTAGGCCAACAGCCGCTTCATATTCTTCTGGGCGATCGCGGTGATGTTGCCGTAGGTCATCGAGAGGACGGAGAGGGCGGCGATGAACCAGGTCCATTCGGACCGCATGTCGCCGAAGGTCGAGAAGAGGACCCGGAGGAAAATCGCGAAGGCGGCCGCCTTCGGCGTGATCGAAAGATACGTCGTCACCGGGGTCGGCGCCCCTTCGTACACGTCGGGAATCCAGGTGTGGAACGGGACCGCGCCGACCTTGAATCCCAATCCGACGAAGACGAAGAGCAGCCCCAGGATCAGAGCGACCGAGTTCTTCGACGGGAGCGCCGCGATCTCGCGGAAGTAGATCGTCCCGGTGGCGCCGTAGATCAGGCTGATGCCGTAGGCGATCAGCGAGGCGGTCAGGACGCCGAGGATGAAGAACTTGATCGCCGCCTCGTTCGACTTGAAGTCATCGCGCAGGTAGGCGACCAGAATGTAGAAGCCGAAGGTCGAGAACTCCAGCGTGATGAAGAGGGAGAGGAAATCGTTCGCCGACGCCATGAACATCATCCCGAGCGCGGCGAAGAGGATCAGATAGTAGTACTCTCCCTTGAAGAGCGGCACTTTTTTCAGGTAGTCGATCGAGACCAGGATCACCAGGATCGTCGAGACGAGGATGAAGATCTTGAAGAAGATCGCGAGCGGATCGACGACGAACATGCTGTTGAAGAGACTTCCCTGCACCCCGCCGACGGCAAAGCCGATCAGCTGCAGCGCGATCAACGCCATCCCGCCGATCGAGAGGTAGCCGAGGGTCGCCTTCGAGACCTTCGGGAAGATGAAGTCGATCGAGAGGATGATGCACGAGAGGAGCGTCATCCAGAGCTCCGGCGCCATCAACGAGAGATTCAGATCGGCCCAATTCAACGGCTGCATTTCTTACTCCTACTTTCTGGGGTACGCCTCCCCTTGCCCCTCCTTACAAAGGAGGGGTTTTAAAGTTCTAACGGGTGTTAATGCCCTTCCGCCGAAACCGGAGCCTCGGTCGGTTTTGCGTCCCCTTCCACGGCCGGGGTTTCCGCCGGCACGGGTGCCGACGCCATCTCCGCCGCTACGGCGGGAGAGGGGGACTGCGCCGGAGATTCCATCCGGGCGATGATCGTCGACACCCCCGACTGAATCACATTGATGAACGGCGCGGGGTAGAGGCCGAAGAAAATCGTCATCGACGCCAGCAAGACCAGCGGAAGGCGGTCGACCACGCTCCGCGCGTCGACCACATGGGCCATCTTCGGATCGGGCTCGCCGAAGAACATGTCGCGGATCATCCGGAAATAGTAGGCCCAGGTGATCGTGATCGCCATCGCCGCCAATATCGTCTGGACCGGATAGACCCGCCAGCTTCCCAAAAAGACCATCAGCTCCCCGATGAAGTTCATCGCCCCCGGCATCCCGAACGACGCCGCCGAGCCGATCACAAAACAGGTCGCGATGAACGGCATCTTCGACGCGAGCCCCCCTCCCATCGATGGAATGTCGAGGGTGTGGGTCTGATAGTAGATGTAGCCGGCCAGCGCGAAGAGCAGTCCCATCGCCATCGCGTCGGCGAAGAGGAAGAAAACCGCGCCGGTCAGGGAGATCATATTCAACGACGCCATCCCGAGGAAGATATACCCCATGTGCGCCACCGACGAGTAGCCGACGACGAACTTGGTGTCCTTCTGCAGAAACGCCACCAATCCGCCATAGAAAATGTTGATGACGCACAGGACGGCTATGATCGGCATCCACTGCTGTGTCGCGGTCGGGAAGAGGAAGAAGCAGATCCGGATGATCGTAAAATGGCCGAGCTTCTTCAGCACCCCGGCGTGCATCATGCTCGCGGCGGCCGGTGCGGCGGCATAGCCGACCGGCGACCAGGAGTGAAACGGAAAGATCGCGGCGATCGGGGCGAAGCCCAAGAAGATCAGCCAGAAATAAAGGTTCTCCTTCGACTTGAGCAGGCTTCCCTTCTCCGCGAGTTCGAGAATATTGAAGGTGTGCAGGCCGGAATCGACATAGACCAACAGTAATCCGAGGAGAGCGACGACCGCGCCGAGCGAGAGGTAGAGGGTCAGCTTCATCGCGGCGTACTCTTTGCTCGACCGGTTGAAGTTGAAGAAGTGGGCGACCGAATCGGCGAGCGGGTCTCCCGCTTTTTTCATGTCGAGGTAGCCCTTCGTGTGCCTCCCCCAGAGGGTGAGGAAGAGGTACATCGGGATCACCGAGAGCTCGTAGAAGAAGAAGAGGAAGAAGAGGTCGAGCGACATGTAGACCCCGATCGTCGCGGAGCCGAGAACGAGGAGATTGATATAGAACTCTTTGAGGCGGTCTTTGACATGCCAGGAGACGAAAATCCCTGCGAACATCAACATCGCCGACGCCAGGACCATCGGCGCGCCGATCCCGTCGACCCCCAGGAAGAAAGCGATCCCGAGCTCCTTCGACCAGACGGTATGCTCTTGGAACTGGAAGCCGCCGGCGACGTGGTCGTAGGCGAATACCAGATAGGCCGATCCAAGGAGCGAGAGGCCGGCAAAGGCGGCCGCGATCCCATGGACGATGTCGCGGCGCTGATTCGAGACGAGGAAAAGGAGGCTCGCCCCGACGATGGGGGTGAAGAGGATAAATGAGAGGAGGTGATTAGCGAACATTCGGCGCCTCCTTGTGAGCGGCCGCGATCTCCTCTGAACGGGAGGGGGCGGTTTCATCGAACGAAGGGGTCGCAGGAATAAAGGAAGGGAGCGGGATTTCTTCCTCCAGAGAATCGAATTGGAACAGCCCGGCCGGGGTCGCTGCGGCGGCCGGCTCGGTCACGACCGTCCCGCCGACCCGCTGGGTCACGAAATCGATCGAGCCGTCCATCACCTTCAAAAAGGGCATCGGGAAAACGCCGACCCAAAAGATCATCACGGCGAGCGCCACGCAGATTCCGATCTCCCGCCGATCGAGGTCGGGGATCTTCTCGTTCTTCGGATTGGTGATCTCGCCCATCATCACCCGCTGATAGAGCCAGAGGAGATAGGCGGCGCCGAGCAGAACGCCGAGGATCGCGGTGACGGCGAGCCGCCAGTCGAGCTTCGCGGCGCCGACGAGGATCAACAGCTCCCCGACGAAGCCGTTCGTCCCCGGAAAGGCCATCGAGGAGAGGGAGATCATCAGATAGAAGGCGGCGAAGATCGGAAGGCGCTTTCCGAGCCCGCCGTATTCGGTGATGGCGCGGGTGTGGCGCCGTTCATAAAGAAAGCCGACGACCAGGAAGAGCCCCGCCGTGGAGATGCCGTGGTTCAGCATCTGGATCATCCCCCCCTGAATCCCGGCGCGATTGAGCGCGAAGATCCCCAGCACGACAAACCCCAAGTGGCTGATCGACGAGTAGGCGATCAGCTTCTTGATGTCGTCCTGCGCCAGCGCCAAGAGCGCGCCGTAGACGATCCCGATCACCGAGAGGATCGTCATCATCGGAACGAAGTTGGCCGAGGCGTCGGGCAGGAGCGGAAGCGAGAAGCGGACGAAGCCGTAGGTCCCCATCTTCAGCAGCACGCCGGCCAGGAGCACGCTCCCGGCGGTCGGCGCTTCGACGTGAGCGTCGGGCAGCCAGGTGTGGAAGGGGAACATCGGGACTTTGAACGCGAAGCCGAAGAAGAGGAGGAGGAAGACGATGTTCTGCTTCGTCTCCGAGATCGGCGCTTTCAGCAGATCCAAGATACTGAACGAGTAGGTCTGGGAGAGGTTCTGCGCCAGGGCGTAGTCGTGGTAATTCAGATAAAGGATCACGAAACCGACCAGCATCATGACGCTGCCGGCCAGCGTGTAGAGAACGAACTTGAGCGAGGCGTAGTCGCGGTTGGACCCTCCCCAGATCTTGATCAGGAAGTACATCGGAATCAGCATGATCTCCCAGAAGAGGAAGAAGAGGAGGAGATCGACCGCCACGAAGACCCCCACCACCGTCGTCTCGATCACCAGGAGGCAGATCAGATATTGCTTCAGGTAGTTCTCGATTCCCTTCCAGGAGAAGAGGACCAAGAGAACCATCAGAAAGGTCGTCAACGTGACAAGGAAGATGCTGATCCCGTCGACCCCGACATGATAGGCGGCCCCGAGCGGCCGGATCCAGTTCAGCTCCTCGACGAACTGCATGTTCGCCGTTCCCCGCTCGAAGAGGGCCGGCAGCAGCAGCGAGAGGAGGAAGACGACCGACGACGTGATAAGCGCCGTCATTCGCATCCGGTTCTCGTCCTTCAGAAGCGCGATCGCCAGCGCCCCGATCGCCGGAAGCAGAAGAAGCAGCGTCAGGAGCGGAAAGCCGATTTGAGTGGCGGCGAAGATTTGATCGATCATATTCGCGATTCTCTGCCTTTCAAAGGTCGTCATTCCCGCGAAAGCGGGAATCCAGGATTCTATCAGCAGTACTCTTCTAAACTCCTCCCCTTTGTAAGGGGAGGGAGGGTGGGGTAGAGGGACTTTCTACCTCCCCTACCCCCTCCTTACAAAGGAGGGGAATCTAAAGAACTGGATTCCCGCTTTCGCGGGAATGACGAACAGTAAACCTTCTATCTCAACGCCGTCACCACCGCCGTAATCTGCTCCCGGAACATCAAATAGAGGTTCACCAGGAAGAAGATCCCGACGATGACGATCATCGCATAATTGTGCACCGAGCCGGTCTGCAGCCGCCGGAAGAGCCGCGCCGCCACATGGTTGGCGTAGCCGGTGATGTTGATAAAACCGTAGACGACGTAGTTCTCGAAGAGGTTCGAATACCAACTCCCGCCGAAGACCCCGCGTCCGATTCCGTTCACCGCGCCGTCGATCACGCCGACGTCGAACCGGCGGCAGAGGGCGACGAAGCGCTTCATCGGCTGGATGACCACATTCTGATAGGCCTCGGTGATGAAGGCTTCCCAGGCAGCGATCGGGTTGTTGGCCGCCCACATCAGCCCGCGTCCCCCCATCCGATAGACCCAGTCGGTGTCGATCGATATCGTCGGCTCCGGATCGAGCTTCTTCAAGAGAAGGAAGAAGCCGAGCGCGGTGAACAGCAGCATCTGGAGCGCTCCCCAGACGTGGTCGGCGGTGTAGGGGTGATAGTCGACCGGATGAGGAAGCAGGTTATAGAGGGTTCCGGGGACCACCCCGATGGCGACGCAGAGGAAAGCGCCGAGCGCCATGGCGACCAGCATGTTCTTCGGCGGCTCGTGCGCCTTGATCCCGGCGTCTTTCGCGAAGAAGATATACCAGGGGAGCTTCAGCCCCGTGTGGAGGAACGTCCCGGCGGAGGCCAACGTCAAAAGGAGATAGGCCCAGGCGATGTGCGCTTCGCCCGCGGCGGAGACGACCATCGACTTGCTGACGAACCCGGAGAAGAGCGGGAAGGCGGAGATCGAAAAGCCGCCGATCATGTAGAGGCTCATCGTGATCGGCATCGTTTTGTAGAGCCCGCCGAGCTCGGTCAGCTTCTGCCGGCCGGTCACGTAAATCACCGCGCCGCTCCCCATGAACAAAAGCGACTTATAGAGGATGTGGGAGAAGGCGTGCGAGATCGCGCCGTTCTGCGCCAGCTCCGTTCCCATCCCGACGCCTGCAACCATGTAGCCGACCTGGCTGATGATATGGTAGGCGAGCAGCCGGCGGATGTCGTTTTCCAGCACGGCGTAGACGACGCCGTAGAGCGCCATCGCCACCCCCATGTAGATCAGCAGCTCGGTTCCGGAGAAAGCGCGGACCAGCACATAGACCGCCGTCTTGGTCGTAAAAGCGCAGAGGAAGACGGAGCCGGTGACGGTCGCCTCGGGATAGGCGTCGGCGAGCCAGGCGTGCAGCGGCGGAACGGCGGCGTTGACGAGGAAGCCCATCAAGATCAGCCAGAAGGCGAGTCCATGCGCCTGGTTCGGCCCGAACGCAATCGTCTTCTGCGTCACCGCATACACAACGATCCCGCCGAGCAGCGCGACCCCGCTGAAGGCGTGGACCAAGATATACCGGAAGCCGGGCCACCAGGCCTCTTTCCCGCGGTACCAGATCAAAAAGACCGAGGAGAAGGCCATCCCTTCCCAGAAGACGAAGAGGGTGAAGTAATCTCCGGCGAAGGTGACGCCGAGCGAGCTGCCGGCATAGACCAGCGCCGCGATATGCTCGCCGTCCTGCTTCACATGGAGGGCGTAGACCATCCCGATCACCCCCATGATCGTGAAGACATAGCCGAAGACGAGGCTCATCTTGTCGACCTTCCCGAAGACCAACTCCTGTCCGAGGAAGGGGAAGACGCCGTACTGTCCGGGAGTCATCAGAAGGAGATCGAAGAAGGCGATCGCCGGCAGCGCGACGAGATAGGCCTGCTTCGCCTTTCCCTTCAGGAAGGGGACGAGAATCGCGCCGAAGATCAGAATCAGGCCGGGATGAATCCAGTTCATGGTTTCCGTTTTACCTCCGGTTTCCGTTCTTCCTTCAACCGTTCCCTGAAGGTCACAACCATTCTGTAGGTCATGGGTGCGAATGTCCTCCTTCGGTGTCGGGATCCTTGGGTGTGACGGGGGTCTCGACGAAGGTTTCGCCCGACGGCTCATCGTAATAATTCTCCCGGACCATCAGGCCGCCGGAGTGGCCGATGAACTTGGAGACGATGATGATCACGACGCAGGAGAGAAAGCCGTAGACGGAGCTGAAGGTCGGGATCTTGTCCCAAAGAAAGTGGGGATGCGCCCGGGGAATGAAGAAGTCGCCGACGACCAGAAGGGCGAGGAGCGCGTAGAAGACCCGCTTGATCGTCTTCATCCGCTGGGGATTCTCCAGCACCGCCTCTAATTTTTTTCCGTAGCTCATCGGATCACCATCTTTGCCAGGGCCAGGAAATAGTCGGGAAACAGCCCGACCAGGATTGAAAGGGTCGCGGTCACCACTAGCGGAACGTAAACGAACGGGGAGGCCTCGCCGAAGTCTTCGGCGTGATGATCGCCATGGCTCGCCGCCATCGCCCCGACGCTCTGAGGTACCGGATGCAGCGGCGGGTGGCCGTGCGCCGCTTCCCCTTCCGGCGATTCGAAGAAGGCGGTATAGATCACCGGGACGAAATAGCCGGCATTCAACAGCGTGCTGGCGAGCAGGACAAAGAGGATCGGGATCTGCCCCGCCTCGATCGATCCGACCGCCAAGTACCACTTCGTCACAAAGCCCGCCACCGGCGGCACGCCGATCATGCTGAGCGCGGCGATCGAAAATGCGGCCATCGTCCAGGGCATCTTCCGGCCGATCCCCTTCATCTGGCTGATGTTGGTTTTGTGCGAGGCGACGTAAATCGATCCGGCGCAGAAGAAGAGGGTGATCTTGGAGATCGCATGGTTGGCGATGTGGATGATCCCCCCGGTCATCCCGCTCGGAGAAAGAAGGGCCGCCCCCAAGATGACATACGAGAGCTGGCTGACGGTTGAGTAAGCGAGCCGCGCTTTCAGATTGTCGCGCGTCAGCGCATAGATGGAAGCCATGATGATCGTAAACGAGGCGAGATAAGCGGTGGCGACGCCGAGATGAAGCTGCCCCATCAGCTCGGTGCCGTAGACATAGAAGATCACCCGGAGGACCGAGAAGACGCCGACCTTCACGACCGCCACCGC
>SCUR01000317.1 GCA_004297235.1 Candidatus Manganitrophaceae bacterium
GAGAATGATGACACCATCCGGTCGTTCCGGTTCGGGGAAAAAGGGAAGGAAGATCGCGCCGTCGATCTTGTCGGCCGACTTCTCGCGCTTGGGGGAAGAGATCAAAGCGGTCGATGCCGCGGGGGCCGACTGGATTCATATCGATGTGATGGACGGCCGGTTCGTCCCCAATCTCACGGTCGGGCCGCTCATCGTGGAAGCGGCAAAGAAAGCGACGGCGCTTCCGCTCGATGTCCATCTCATGATCGTGGAGCCCGACCATCTCATCCCAGAGTTCATCAAGGAAGGGGCCACCTCGGTTACAGTTCACGTCGAAGCGTGCCCGCACCTTCATCGGACGATTCAACTGATCAAGCAGCAGGGGGCGCGGGCGGGGGTCTCGCTTAATCCGGCGACCCCGATTTCGGCCATCGAAGAGATCCTCGATGAGATCGATCTCCTCCTGCTCATGTCGGTGAACCCCGGCTTTGGGGGCCAGAAATTCATCCCGAAGGTCCTCGATAAGATCCGGGCCGCGCGAAAGATGATCGACGATCGAAAATTGGAAGTCGATCTCGAGGTCGACGGAGGGATCAAGGCGACCAATGCCCGTTCGCTGGCCGAGGCGGGGGTCGATGTCTTCGTCGCCGGCTCCGCCATTTTCGAGAGCGACGATTACAAGAAGACGATACGCCAATTTCGGGAAGAAATCACGTAGAGGCACTGCGGATTTCGGAATGCGGACAGGTGGCCGCCTCTTTTTCTAGGCCATTGAGGAGTGAAAGACTGTGGAAGAGAATGACATTTTAAAGCTGGCGGAGAGTCTTCATCCCCTGGAACGAAAAGTGCTTCCTCTTTTTCAGGGGCAGGCGCGTTTGGGGGAGGAGGAGATCCTTCGACGAGAACCTTCGCTGCAACCCTCCCAGTTGTCGATGGCCTTGGGATGGCTTCTCTCGAAAGAAGTAGTGAAGGTAATCGAAGAGCGGCGGCAAGAGCTGGTCTCGTTGACCGAGGTCGGCCGAGTGTATGCGGAGAAAAAAAATCCGGCGCTTCGGATGGCCGACGAGATCCGGTCTCGGGGCCAGGTTCCGATCCGGGAGCTTCAGCAGCGGACCGACATGGAGCCCGATGAAAAGAGCGGCGCGATCGGCGCCTTGAAGGAGACGGCCGCGGTCAGGGTGGTCTCCGGCGGATTGCTGGAACTCGCCGACCCGTCGAAGCTGGCCGAATTCGAGCAGCTCCAGGCGGTCATCGTGCGGCTCTCCCAGACCTCCGAAGAGATCGATCTGACCGCCCTCTCATCCGAAGATCAGGCCACCATCGCGGCGTATCACCGCAAACGGGGAAAGTCGAAAGGGGTTTTCCGGGTCAATGAGCGGATCACCCGAATGTACGCTCCGACAGAGCGGTTTGCCCCGCTCCACGAGCGGATGCAGTCGGTCGGCGGGGCCGAAGAGATCGGAGCCCTGACCCCGGAGATGCTGAAGGAGGGGAACTGGAAAGGGAAAAAGTTCCGGAAGTACAACATTCAACTTCCTCCCCCTCGGATCGTCGGCGGGCGAAAACATCCTTATCGAAGCTTTCTCGATCAGGTGAAGCAGAAGTTCATCTCGATGGGGTTCGAGGAGATGCGCGGCCCGCTGGTCGAGAACGAATTCTGGGACATGGATGCCCTTTATATGCCGCAGTTTCATCCGGCGCGGGAGATTCACGACGTCTACTTTGTCGAGGGGATCGACACGGGCATCCCTCAAGCGGTGATTGACCGGGTCGCCGCCGCCCATCGGGACGGCGGGGAGACCGGCTCGCGCGGCTGGCGCTACCCTTTCGATGTGCAGCGAACCCGGCGATTGATTCTCCGGAGCCAAGGCACGGCGGTTTCGGCCCGAACGCTGGGGGACAATCCGAAAATTCCCGGAAAGTATTTCTCCATCGCCCGCTGCTTCCGTTATGATCAAGTTGACGCGACCCACGCCCCCGACTTCTTTCAGGTCGAGGGGATCGTTCTCGGAAAAGAGATCCATTTCCGAACCCTGCTCGGCCTGCTGACCCTCTTTGCCAAAGAGGTGGCGCGGGCCGAGGAGATCAAGTTCCTACCGGCCTATTTCCCTTTCACCGAGCCGTCGGTGGAGATGCATGTACGCCATCCGAAGCTCGGCTGGATGGAGCTCGGCGGGGCGGGACTCTTCCGGCCGGAGGTGACGACGCCGTTGGGGGTTGATGTCCCGGTGATCGCCTGGGGGCTCGGATTGGACCGGATGGCGATGGTGGCGCTGGGGATTTCCGACATTCGGGATCTCTTCTCGCCCGATCTCGGATTCATCCGGGAAAAGCGGACGGTACAGGAAGGAATCGGATAGAAGCAATGCAGATTTCGGACAGAGGGCCGCTGCTTTTCTAGGCCATTGCGGAGTGCGGGGTTAAAAAAAGAAAACGATGCCGACGATTGAGATTAAGATCAGCGATTTTGAATCGCTCCTTGGAAAAGGGAAGATCAGCAAGGCCGAGCTCGAATCGCTCTTGGAGTATGTGAAGGGAGAGGTGAAGGATTTTCTCCCCAAAGAGGATTTGGCCAAGGTGGAGCTGAACGACAGCAACCGTCCCGATCTTTGGAGCCCGGAAGGGATCGCCAGACAAATTCTTCTGATGGAGTCCAATGGCCTAAGTAATGGACCGGCCACCAGGGGGAAGAGCTATCCGTTCTTCACGGATCGGAAAGGGAGCGCGGATCGAAAGGTCACCGTGGCGAAGGAGTTAAAGGCGATCCGCCCTTACTTGGCGGCCTGTGTAGCGCGCGGGATGCGGGTGACCGATCCAATCCTCGCGCAGCTCATCCAGACCCAGGAGAAGCTGGCGGAGATCTTCGGGCGGAAGCGCCAGACCGTCTCGATCGGCCTCTACCGTCTTCCGAAGATCGTCTTCCCGGTTCGGTATGAAGTCGCCGATCCGGCAAAAACCCGATTTACGCCGCTCGGATTCGATCAGCCGATGAGCCTCTCGGAGATCCTTGCGCGCCACCCGAAGGGAATCGCCTATGCCGCGACGTTGAAGGGGGCCGATCGCTATCCGATTTTAATCGACGCCAAAGACCGGATCCTCTCCTTCCCGCCGATCATCAACAGCCGCGAGATCGGGGAGGTGCAAGTGGGCGATTCCGAGCTTTTCGTGGAGGTGACCGGGACCGATCTGAGAATGGTGTTGCTGGCGCTGAATATCTTTGCCGCCAATCTGTCCGATCGCGGGGCGACCATCGAGCCGGTGACGGTTCAATTTCCGGAGGAGACCGAGTTCGGAAAAGAGATTCTGATGCCGCTCGATTTCTCCGCCCCGTTAGAGGTGGCCCTCGACGATTTCAGGCAGGTCCT
>SCUR01000318.1 GCA_004297235.1 Candidatus Manganitrophaceae bacterium
GCTTTCGGTTTTTTTGCAGAGCAGAGCGCCGGGTTCCGCTCCATCTTCTTCCTCATTATCTCTGTCGTCGCTCTCTCGATCCTGTTCTACTTTTTCACCCAAACCTCCAAAGAAGATACCTCCAGTTTGGTTGCGATCTCTCTTCTGTTCGGCGGGGCGATCGGAAACCTGATCGATCGAATGCGCCTCGGAGAGGTGGTCGACTTTCTCGATTTTTATATCGGCCGATTCCACTGGCCTGCGTTTAACGTCGCCGATTCGGCGATTACAATCGGGATCTCTTTGCTGATGTTGAATCTCTTTTGGCTGAAGCGGGAGGTTCCGACGGCAAATCTCAGAGGCTGTGAATGAAGCCCGGACCGGCGAATACGGCGGACGGTTGGAAACAGAGAATGCAAACGCTGGGTTACGATCGATCAAAAGGAGAGTGCACCACCCCCGTTCCTCGAAGCAGGAGGGCTTGATCGAAAGAAAAGGTGCCAGGGATTTTCGAGGGAGTTCGATCCGTATGCGTAAAGAATCAGAGAAGTTTGTAAATAAAGCGGTCATGGCGTTGGACCGGGGCAATTGGCTGTTGGCCGTGCAGTTCCTTAAGAAGGTTCTCGCCGCCGATCCCAATCATCTCCCGGCTTATCACGAGTTGGCCGACATCTATCTGCATCTCGGTCATTTCGATGCCGCCTTCGAAGTGATCGAGCGGGCGGTCCAGGTTTTTCCGGAGGATTATCAGAGCAGCTTCATTCTCGCCAACATTCTCCTCGTGCAGAACAAGCCGGATCAGGCGCTTGGAATCTATCGCCGTTTGGAGAAGATCCGGTGTGAAGAGCAAGAGGTGACCGATCTCTTCTTTAACATCGCTTTGGCTTACCATGCAAAAAATCAGATGGCCCGGGCCCTTCGCTACCTCCGGCAGGCGTTGGAAGAGGATACGGCCTATACGGAAGCGTATGAGCTGATGGGGAAGATTCTCTTTGAAAGAAAAGATCTGCCCGGCGCCAAGCAGGCTTTCGAGAGGATCATTCAGATCGAGCCGAATCATCTGAACGCGCACCACATGCTCGGCATCATCTATTCAAAGGAATTGAAATGGGACGATGCCATCTCCGAGTGGAAGACGGTCCTCGCGCTGGCTCCCGAAACCGATGAAGCGATGCGCGAGCTCGGCTGGGCCTTCAATATGATCGGCCAGGAAGAGGATGCGGTCAGCTTCCTGAGAAAAGCGCTCGAAATCAACCCGCAGAATATCCAGGCGCGAATCGATCTCGGCGCCGTTTTTATGGGACAGATGCAATTTAAAGAGGCGATCGCCGAGTGGGAATGGGTCCGCCAGTATGATCCGAACAATAAATTGATCCATAAGTTTTTGTCTCAAGCCCGCCTTTACGAGAAAAAAATGAAACAGGAGAAAAAAGGAGAGCGGTAATCCTCTCAGCCTGAGGACCGTTGGAGTATCCTGCATGTCCTTTTCCCCTCCTCCGTCGTGGGTGGTCTCTTCGCATACCCCTTCCGAACGAATCGATCTTTATCTGATCAAACGAGGAATCTCTCTTTCCCGATCCCGCATTCAAAAGCTGATTGACGAACGCCAGATCCTCGTCAACGGACGTCCGACCAAGGCCAGTTACCGGGTCCGTGAAGGGGACCAGATCGACATCCAGATTCCTCCTCCGGCGCCGCTGGAGCTCATTCCGGAAGAAGTGCCGCTCGATGTTCTCTATGAAGACGACGTGTTGCTTGTCCTCAACAAGCCGGCGGGGATGGTGGTCCATCCGGCCCCCGGACATGATCGGGGGACCTTGGTCCATGCGCTCTTGCATCATTGCCGAGGTCTTCCGGGGATCGGAGGGCGGGAGCGGCCCGGGATCGTTCACCGGTTGGATAAAGAGACCTCCGGCGTGATGGTCGTCGCCAAGACCGATCAGGCGCATCAACGGCTCTCGAAACAATTCAAGCTGCATACGATCGATCGTCGCTACATGGCGATTGTGACCGGAAAGGTGGCGAAGAATTCGGGCAAGATCGATCTTTCGATCGGCCGGGATCGGATCGATCGAAAGAAAATCTCCGCCCGAACCGCTCATCCGCGCGAATCGGAGACGCATTATGTCGTCCGCGAGCGCTTCCGGATCGCGACCTTGCTGGAGGTCTATCCTCAGACCGGCCGAACGCATCAGATTCGCGTTCATATGGCCCATCTGGGGCATCCTGTCGTGGGAGATAAGATTTACGGCGGGCGAGCCGCTCGGATGTTCGAGATCAGTGCGGAGCGCCAGATGCTCCATGCGGAGCGACTCGGTTTTAATCATCCGGTCACCGACGAGCGGATGATTTTCTCGGCCTCCATGCCGGTCGACATGGAAGTGCTTCTCTCGGTCCTTCGCCAGGGGAATGCGTCTAGCCGATCGGGTCTTCGCGGCGCCGGAGGGTAAGGCCGATCTGCCGCGCGATGTACACCGGGTCGAACGGCGGCAGGATCAATCGCTCCGCGTTCAATTCGTAAAAGTAGCTTTGAGTGACCTGCACCGGAA
>SCUR01000319.1 GCA_004297235.1 Candidatus Manganitrophaceae bacterium
CGGGGTGAATCAAGACCGCCTCTTTCGGGAAGAGGGTGGTGAGCCCGGTCGCATAGGTGGACATCCTTCCGGCGTGGAAGAGAATCTGTCCCATCTGCAAATCGAAATGCCCGTTCTGCGCCGCCGCTTCCGGAACGGCCGACCGCTTCGCGGCGCCTTGGCCGTGCGCCCCGATCTTGGCGGCGATCGCCTCGGGAGCGGGAGCGGGCCATCCGGCCGGCAGGGTCATGACGATCTCTTTCCAGATCATATCGGCATCTTTATAGTGGAAGCCCTCCGCTCCGAGCTTCTTTCCGAGGAGCGAGAAGATCTCCCAATCGGCCTTGGCGTTGCCGAGCGGCTCGATCGCCTTCCGGACCTTTTGGATCTCCCCTTCGTGGTTGGTGAACCGCCCTTCCTTCTCCGCGTAGCTCGTCGCCGGGAGGATGATATGCGCCAGCGCCGTCGTCTCATTCGGGAAGAGCTCTTGGCAGATCAGCAGATCGAGCTTGCGCAGCGCTTCTTCGACCTTCTTCTGCGGCAGCGAGCGGAGCAGGTTCTCTCCGACCAGATAGAGCGCCTTGATCTCCCCCCGCGCCGCGGCGTCGATCATTTCGGAAAGGGTGAGACCGCCGGAAGTCGGAACCAGACCGGGGAGATATTCGGCCGCCCCTCCCATCTCGACCGCCCCCTGCGCGTTGTTCTCCTTCGCCAGCGCCAGGATGCCGGCGCCCGGCTTGTTGACCTGGCCCGCCAGGATCGCCAGATCGGCCAGCGCGACGACATTCTGATAACCGTTCTCGCTTCGGGTGATCGCCCGGCCGAAAATCAGCACGCCGCGCTTCGCCCCGGCATAGAGCGCCGCCGCCGCCTTATAAGCCGACTCGGAGACGCCGGTCGCCGCTTCAATTTGACCGAACGACACACCGGCGACCGACTGTTTGACCTTTTCGATAAAAGCCGCCGGCGCGGAGGAGACGCCCGATTCGGCCAGCGCCTTGGTCAGGCCGAGGATCGCCGTCCCCTCGCTCCCCATCTTGATCTGAAGATGCTGGGCCGCCATCCGCGGAAGATGGCTTCGATACGCGTCGCTCTGCCGGTTGAAGGCATCGACCGCAATCAGCTTCGCCCCCCGCTTCTTGACCGCCTCTTTGACTTTCAGACCGGTGATCGGATTCGACTCGGTCAATTCCCCGGCAAAGGTCAGAAGGACGTCGGCTCCGACGATGTCTTCGTATCGCGCCAGACGGGTCGTCCCGAAAACGTCGTTCAGACCGGCGACGGCATTGAGGTGGCCGTATCGGGCGGCGCTGTCGACATGCGGCGTCCCGATCACCTTGCGCATTAATTTCTGAAAGAGATATATCTCTTCGTTGCTGCAGTGGGCCGAGATGATCCCGCCGATCGCCTGCGGACCATATTGCGCCTTGATATGCTTGAGGCCCGCGACGATCTTGTCGCCCGCCCCCTCCCAGGTCGTCTGGAGAATCCGATCTTGGAGACGGACGGAAGGACGCGTCAGCCGATCGGGATGATTGATCGTCCCGTAGCCGAAGAAACCGCGGGCGCAGAGGTCTCCTTCGTTTCGCCCGGTCCCGAGCTCCGAGCTGACCCGCTTGACGTCGTCTTTCACCGTCTCGAGCGTGATCAGACAGCCGTCGCCGCAGTAGTTGCAGATCGTCTCGGTCTTCTTCAATTGCCAAGGCCGGTAGTCGTACATCGAGAGCCGGCTGGTCAAAGCGCCGACCGGGCAGATCTGAATGCAGCCGCCGCAGAATTCGCAATCGAGCTCATGCTGGGCGAAGGCGCCGATCTGGTGGTGGCTGCCCCGATCGATCGAGCCGAGCGCGTTCGAATCGATGACTTCATCACAATACCGAACGCAGCGGAGACACGAGACGCAGCGGTTCATCTCTTTTTCGATCAGCGGCCCAAAATAGGTCTTCTCGAAAATCCGCTTGTCTTCGGTAAACCGGCTGGTGGTCGGCGAATATTGGTGGGCGAAATCTTGAAGCTGGCACTCCCCGCCTTGATCGCACTCGGGGCAGTCGAGCGGGTGGTTTCCGAGAATGAACTCCATGACGCCGAACTGCGCATCTTTGACGCGGGGAGAGACCGACGAGACGACCATTCCCTCCGTCGCGGGGGTGCTGCAGGAGGTCTGAAGCTTCGGCATCTTCTCGATCTCGACCAGGCACATCCGGCAGTTGGCGTCGGGCTTCAGCTTCGGATGATAGCAGAAATGCGGGATCTCGATCCCCGCCCGCTTGGCCGCCTCGATTAGAAGGGTTCCCTTCTCGACTTCGATCTCGACCCCGTTGAATTTGAGCTTGACCATGTTGCTCATTATTTTATACCTATCTAGAAGGGTTAAGGTTTGTCATTCCCGAACGTCTTAATCGGGAATCCAGCGCGTTTAAAAACATTAAAGATTTCTGGATTCCCGCTTTCGCGGGAATGACGGCCTATACCTCAAAAACCTAATGCGACCCCGCCATCGCCAACACCACGTTCGGCCGGAACGGGCAGCGCCGCTCTTGGATGTGGGCCTCGTACTCCGCCCTAAAATGTTTCAGCGTCGAGAGAACCGGCGAGATCTCCGCATCGCCGAAGGCGCAGACGGTCCGCCCCTCGATCCGCTTGGAGAGGCTGACCAGCAGGTCGAGGTCTTCCATCCGCCCGTGGCCGGTCTCGATTCGCTGTAAGATCTTCAGCAGCCAGGCGCTCCCCTCGCGACAGGGGGTGCATTTGCCGCACGATTCGTGATGGAAGAACTCCATCAGGTTCATCGCCGCCCAGATCATGCAAGTGTCCTCGTCCATCACCGTGACCGCCCCCGATCCGAGCATCGAGCCGGCCTGCGCGATCGACTCAAAATCCATCTTCACGTCGAGGTGCGCATCGGTGAGAAAGGGGGCCGAGGCGCCGCCGGGGATGATCGCCTTCAACCGCTTGTCCCCCCGCATCCCTCCCGCATGCTCGTAGATCATTTCCCGAAGGGTGATCCCCATCGGCACCTCGAAGTTTCCGGGGCGCTTCACATGGCCGCTCACGCAGAAGATCCGCATGCCGGCGCTCTTTTGTGTCCCGAGAGAGGCAAACCACTCCGGTCCGCGATTGATGATGTAAGGGATATTCGCCAGCGTCTCGACGTTGTTCACCACCGTCGGCTTTTGATACAGCCCGTGCGTCGCCGGAAAGGGGGGCTTGGTTCTCGGCTTCCCCCGCTTTCCTTCGATCGATTCGAGCAGCGCCGTCTCCTCGCCGCAGATGTAGGCCCCCGCCCCGCGATGGAGCACGACGTCGAGATCAAACCCGGTTCCGAAGATGTTCTTCCCGAAGAGCTTCGCCTCATAGGCCTCCCGAATCGCCCGTTGGATGATCTCCGCCCCGAGATCGAACTCGCCGCGGATGTAGATGTAGGCGTTGTGGGAGCCGATGGCATAGCAGGCGATCCCGATCCCTTCGAGCATCTGATGGGGATCGTTCTCGATCAACTGCCGGTCTTTGTATGTTCCCGGCTCGCTCTCGTCGGCGTTGCAGCAGAGATACTTCGGCCCCGGATGATCTTTCGGAATAAAGCTCCACTTCATCCCGGTGGGGAAACCGGCCCCCCCTCTTCCGCGCAGCCCCGACTTCTTGACAATCTCGATCACCTCCGACGGCGGAATCCCCTTGAGGACCTTCTCGAAGGCGGTGTAGCCGCCGGCTTTCCGGTACTCATCGAGCGTTCCGGTATAGCCGGGCTGGGACATATTCTTTAACAAAACGGGTTCGTATTTCGGCATCAGGACTTTCCTCCTAGCACCGGAAGCTGGAACGGCCCGGAAGCCATGGCACTTTTTCCCTCCCGCCTCAGATCGTCCAAAAGTCGGTCGACCTTTTCGGGGGTGAGATTTTCATAATAACGGTCGTTGATCTGAACCATCGGCGCGGTTCCGCACGAAGCAAGACATTCGACCAGCTTGAGACTGAACAGGCCGTCGGGAGTGGTCTCGCCGACCCCGATCCCGAGGCGGCTTTGAATATGCTCGATGATCTGCCCCGCGCCGACCAGCGCACAGGAGAGGGTCTTACAAACCTGGATGACATGTTTCCCGACCGGCTTGAGATTATAGAGGCTATAGAAGGTCGCGACATCGTAGACCTGGACCGGCGTCAGCTCCAGAATTTCGGCGACATCGACCATCGCCGCCTCCGAGAGATAACCGACCTCGTTCTGAGCGATCCGAAGCGCCCCCAGCAGGACCGACCGCTTATCGGGATACTTCGGAAACTCCGCCTCAATGGCGGCCTTGGCTTTGTCGGATAAGATTTTTAATTTCATTGTCTTTGTCTTTTTATTTCACTCCGCAATCCGAAATCCGCATTCCGCAATCGATTTATCGATCACATTCTCCCATCACGATGTCGTAGGTTCCGAAGATCGTCACGATGTCGGCGATCATATAACCCTTCGCCATGTGCTCGAAAGCGCCCATATGAATGAACGACGGCGGACGGATGCGAAGTCGATACGGCTTGTTTCCCCCCAGGCTCTTGATATAAAACCCGAGCTCTCCCTTCGGCGCTTCCGTCCCGCAGTAGACCTCCCCCTCCGGCACGTCGAATCCGCGGGTGGCGATCATGAAGTGGTGGATCAAGCTCTCCATGTCGGTCAACACCTTGTCGCGCGGGGGATAGGTGATCGTCGGAAGATTCGCCATGATCGGGCCTTGCGGGAGCCGGTCGAGACACTGCTTGACGATTTTGGCGCTCTGCCGCATCTCTTCGACGCGAATCCAGTAGCGGTCGTAGGTGTCGCCGTTTTTGCCGAGCGGAACCTCCCACTCGACCTTGTCGTAGACGCCGTACGGCTCGGCTTTCCGAATATCGTAGTTGACCCCCGAGCCGCGCAGAGCCGGGCCGGTCAGGCCGAAGTTGATCGCATCTTCCGCAGAGATGAGCGCAATCCCCTTGGTCCGGGCGATCCAGATCCGGTTTGTCTCCAGCAGCGTGTTGTACTCGGTGATCTTCTCCGGAAAGCTCTCCAGGAATTTATAAAGCCGGTCGATGACCTCCGGCGTGAAGTCGCGATCGACCCCGCCGACCCGGTAGTAGCTCATGGTCAACCGGGCGCCGCAGATCAACTCGAAGAGGTCGAGCAGCACCTCCCGCTCGCGGAAGGTGTAGAAGAAGACGGTCATCGCGCCGATATCGAGCGCCTGGGTCCCCAACCAGAAGAGATGGCCTGCAATCCGCTGCATCTCGGCCACGATCGTTCGGATATACTCCGCCCGCTCCGGCACCTGCACCTGGAGAAGCTTCTCCACCGTCCGGACAAAGGCCTGGTTGTTGGCCATTGCGCAGACGTAATCGAGCCGGTCGGTCAGGGGGATAATCTGGGGATAGGTTGAATTTTCAGCCAGCTTCTCGACACCGCGATGAAGGTAGCCGAGGTGCGGGGTCGCCTTGACGATCGTCTCCCCCTCCAGCTCCAGGACGATCCGGAGCACCCCGTGCGTCGACGGATGCTGCGGCCCCATGTTCAGCAGCATGTCTTCGATCCGCTTCACCCCCTTTTCCGGGGTCAGATCCTGATCGAAATCGTCGTCATCATTATAAGGAGTCACCGCAGGCGGGGTGAACTCGATCTTTTTATCCTCTAACTCTTCCATGACGTCTCAAAAGGCGTTACTGATTTAAAAATTCAAAGGTGTCCCGCCATCCTTTTCCCTCTACGGGAAAATCTTTTCGGAGCGGAAATCCTTCGTCATAATCTTCGGTCATCAAGATCCGTCGGAGGTCGGGGTGGTTGTTGAAGACGATCCCCATCATGTCGTAGACCTCCCGCTCCAGGAAATTCGCTCCTTTCCAGACGCCGGTGACCGTGTCGATCGTGCAGTCCTCTTCGGGAACGCGGGCCTTGATCCGGATGCGTCGATTGTGACCGACCGAATAGAGCTGATAGATCATCTCGAACCGGGGCTCTTCATTTGGAAAATCGTTCGAGCAGATATCGGTGATCATGTCGAAGGAGAGTTCCGGGTCGTCGTGAAGAAAACGGCAGACCTCGACGATCTTCTCCCGCTGGACCGAAACCGACAACTCGCCGAGCGCTTCCACCGCCTCGACGAAGGCTTCGGGAAACTTTTCTTGAATTTTCTGGGCAATCGGATGCATTTTTATCAATTCTGTAGGGACGGACCGATGTGTCCGACCTTATTTATCCCAGGCGCACCGCCGGTGCGCCGCTACTTCGTGAAGACCTTTTGTTCCATGATTTTTTCCTGAAGCCGCAGGATTCCTGCAAAGAGGGCCTCAGGACGGGGCGGGCAGCCTGGGACGTAGATATCGACCGGGACGAAGCGATCAACGCCTTGGACCACGCTGTAGCTGTTGTAAATGTTCCCCGACGTGGCGCAGGAGCCCATCGAAATCACGTACCGCGGCTCCGGCATCTGATCGTAAATTCTCCGGATCACCGGGGCCATCTTACGGCAGACTGTTCCTGCGACAATCATCAGATCCGATTGCCGAGGAGAGGCCCGAAAGACGCCGGCCCCAAACCGGTCGATATCATACCGGGAGGAAACGGAGGCGATCATTTCGATCGCGCAACACGCAAGCCCGAACGTCATCGGCCATAAGGCCGATTTGCGAGCCCAATTTACCAGCGAATCGAGCGAGGCGGTCACGATATTCGACTCGAACTGCCGATCCATCAATCCCATTCCAGGGCTCCTTTTTTCCAAGCATAAAAATAGCCGACGAATAAAATCGCAAGAAAAATAATCATTTCAACGAGCGCAAAGAGGCCGAGCTGCTGAAAAGCGACCGCCCACGGATAGAGGAAGACGACCTCGATGTCGAAGATCACGAAGAGCATGGCGATCATATAATAGCGAAGAGGGAACATCTGCCGGGCATCGGTCAGGGGGTGGATGCCGCTTTCATAAGCGTAGAGTTTTTCTTTGTACGGTTTGCTGGGACGAACGAGATAGCCGATTAAAATCGTGACGGCGCCAAAGCCGAAGGCGATGGTGATAAACACCACGATGGGAAGGTAATTCACAGGTAAAAGATCGGTCGTCACCGTTGTCTGTAAACCTCCACAAAGACAGCAGGTTTCACATCATAAAGAAGAAAAAAATTAATGTCAAGAGCTTAAAAAAGGGTTTAAATTGTAGCCCGTCTAATTTAAGCTCCGGTGGGATATTTTTGCCCTGAATCAAGATTTTGAAAATGCGCCCCATCCTATCGGGGGCCATCAACTGCTTCATCGCAAGAAATTGCTTCTTCGCTTCGTCCGATCGGTCCATCTCCATGCCATACGGTTCCATCCGCTGTGCAATCCCAAGCCCCATCAGAAAATGGGTCTGATCGGTAAACCCGATCACGGAGAGCCCGACCTCCTCTCCCGCCCGGGCCAGCGCGGTGAAATCGATGTGCGCCGTCATATCCTGCTCTCCGATATGATCATAGGGGTTCTCGTTCGTTTGATGACGGTAGTAACAGAGAAAAGTCCCCTTCGGGCGGCGGGGGGTGTAGAGCATCTCCGCCGGATAGCCGTAATCGATCGTGACGACATAGCCTCGCGCAAGCGACTGTCCGATCCGATGCATCCAATCGATCGCCTGGAGATTGATTTCGATTTCGGTCGGCCGATCGAATTGAACGTCGATCTTCTTAAGATCATCGAGCAGCCTCGGGGTGGAAGGAGGGCCGAGTGTTTCGACAAACCGGTCGTCCTTCCAGTCGACATAGATCTCTTGGACCGTTTTCCGATCGACCCGAAGGCGATGGACCGGCATGGCATCGAGCAGTTCATTCGAGAAGAGGACCCCGATGAGCCGGTCGGGAACCGCCTCTTCCCATTGAACGCGATCTAAGAAGAACGGCTCCAACCTCTGCCTCTGCCGTGTTCTGAGCGTGGGGCTCTTTTCGATAATGATGTATCGAAGGCGGTTGAAAACGTCCGGAGAAGTGCTCTTTAAATAGCTGAGAATATCGAAACAGAGGGTTCCCTTTCCGGCCCCCATTTCGACCAGCGTGTAACCCGATTCCCCCTCGCCGAGAGCGAGCAACATTTGAAGCAGTTGCTTGGCCAGGAGCTCGCCGAAGATCGGATGGACCGAGCTGCTCGTGTAGTAATCCCCGCGAAAACCGATCTTCTCACCGGGGGAAGTGTAGTAGCCGAGGGTAGGGTGGTAGAGCGCCGATTCCATGAAGCGGACAAACGGAATCGGCCCGTGCTCTTGAATTTCGTCACGAATGAAGGCGATCAATTCGGGTTTGGACATGGCCTTCACTCTACCGGAAAGAACCGGAAGAATCAATCGGCGGGCGCCGCTCCCCCGCGCCCCCATGCGATCATAAATCACCGGTCATTCAAGCGTTTACATTTATTGTCTCACAGAAAAGATGCTATAATCATTTAAATGATCATTCTATTCTTACCCCTCCTTCTGCTCATCACCCACGCTCTTCCTGCTTTTGCAGCATCGATCCCTCAATACGATATCGTGGCCGCTTATTCGGAAGAAGAGCACCGCATTTACGGCTCCGAGAAAATCTCCTTCACCAATGACGGTGACGAGCCGCTTTCGGAGATTTACCTTTTTCTTTATCCAAATCTCTATCTCGAAAAAGATCCCGACATCGATCAAAGCCTTTACAAACGGGCCTATCCGGTCGATTTTAACGCCGGAGAACAGTTCATCACCTCTATCCAAGATTTGAAGGGGCAAAACCTTCCCTACTTCCCGGAGCTTTTTAAAAAACGAATTCTCATGAAAATCCGCCTTCCCACCCCGATTCCGCCCAAGGGAACATTTGCGTTCCTGGTCCACTTCGTCACGGTCATCCCGGAAAAGTATGGAGTCTTTGGTTACTATAGAGACCTCGTCACCCTCCAGGGGGGATGGCACCCTTATCTTTCCTTTTTTTCCGAGGGAAAATGGAACTTCCTCCTGCCGCCGTCTCCCAGCCGATTTCAGATTCATTTTACGCTCAACGAACACCTCCGGCTCCTCGCCTCCGTCCCGCCCGAGTTCGAAAATGAGGAAGGCTCCGACGCAACCTTCCTGCTGAGAGCAAACGCTCTCCCCACTGTTTCCCTCTCCATTGGAAAGCTAACCAGTGAAGCGGGCCAGGTCGGGCCAGTGAATCTCGTCTATCACTTCCTCCCTCGGGACAAGACTTATGCGAAACAGGTGCTTCGGATCGCCGAAGAGGCCGCCGACCATTTTCTGAAACAGGTCGGCCTGCTGCCGCCGACCCAGTTGCAGATGATGGAATCGTATCTTTATCAAGACTTGGTCACCTCCGGACCGAATCTCCTTTACGTCAGCAACAAGCTTTTCAAGGTGTTCCCATTATTGAAGCGCTTCCACGAGGCGAGCGTGGCCAGGGGGGTTTTCTTGCTTCTCTGGCAAGAACGACTCCCCTGGGAAGAGATCTGGATGATCGAAGGGTTGGCCGATCTCGAAACAGCCCAATTTATCGGTGCGAAATATGGAGGTCAGCAGAGCCTGGAAAGGTGGCTGAGTCCAATCTCCTTTATCCCGATTATTGATCAGATTCTCTACTCGCAGGATCTTCCGCTCAGGCAGATCTATTTTAAAGAAAAAGTCGCCCCACTGATTAACGAAGACATCCAATTCTTTAATCACTCTCGACCCGAGGGGACAACAATTTTCTCAAAGCTTCAGAACCTCCTCGGCCATGAAACCGTTCGAAGGGCGGTGGAAGACTACAAAAAGAAGATCCAAACAGGGGAGCAGATCTCATTCAGGCAGGTGCTTTATGGAATCTCGGGTAAAAAACTCGATTGGTTCTTCGAGCAGTGGTTGACATCCAATCCGGTCCTTGATTTCGGAATTGAGGAGATTCGGAGAGAGAAGACTGAAGAGGGATATAAGACCACCCTTAAAATAAAGAAACATGGAGAAGGGATTGAGCCGATAGAAATTCTCGCCACTCAGGAAAACGGCTCAAAGATTCCTCTTGTCTGGGAAGGAGACCGCGAGGAACATCAAGAAGTCTTAATTACCCCTTCTCGCGTCGACATTGTCGAACTGGATCCCCACCGCGACTCCAGCGATCCGAACCGTTTGAACAATCGGGATCCTCGTCTCTGGAAGTTTCTCCTCGACCGGGTTCCAGTCCCTTCCTTTAACCTGAACACCCAAGTGCTTAGCTATGAGGTGGGCCTCCTTTTTCAGCCGGTCTACGATAATACAAATCAGATCGGTTTCGGTTTCTCTCATTCCGATGTGGGAAACTCCACTTCTCTTCAGTTCAGCCATATCTTCAGGAATAATCATACCGCCACCGTCGGTCTCTCTTATCAAGGGCCTCAAACTCCCAAGGACAAACCGCCGGAAGAACAAGCGGGGACCGTTCACCTCGGCTATTCACTCAGCTACCCCAATATTCCCCTCTTGGTCGGCTCCGTTCAACGGCTGTTGGGACGATATCCCAAATTCAACATCGCGCTCGGGTATGACCAGCGTTTTACCGGGGGCAAATACGAGCATCTCGTCACCACAACAATCGACACGCGTCGAACCTTCTCTTTTTCCAATTATCATGAAATCGCAACCCATGCCATGGTCGGGCAATCCTTTGGAACGCTCTTCGAAAACAGCCGCTTTTTTTTGGGTGGAGATCGGGGGATGCGCGGTTACACCCCTTTACGCTTCGAAGGGGATAACATCCTGCTGCTCTCTGCGGAATATCGCTTCCCGCTCTACTATGAAAGCGACGTGAACCTACGCGTGGCGCTGACCCATACTCTTCAGGGGGCGATCTTTGCGGATGTGGGAACCGTCACCGATTCGAGAAACATCTTCCGAGTGGGCGATTACAAAAAAGATATCGGCGCGGGGATTCGATGGTATATCGATTCGTTGGGCTTTTATCCGCTCACCTTCCGATTCGATGTCGCGATACCGGTCGGGCCCGCGATTGAAGCGGAGAAGAAGCCACATTATTACATTACCGGGGGTATGCCGTTCTAAATGGATAATTCGAGGAAGAGAGGCCTTTGTTCTGTATAAAAAAGACGGTGAGTTAAGCGAGGAAGATCTTATCTCGGCCCATGACCTTGGCCTTATACATCGCCTGATCGGCCAGGCGAATCAGATCGGTTTTATTTTTGGCATGCTCCGGAAAGCCGGCAATCCCAAAGCTGGCCGAAAGATGGATGGAAAGCCCCTCTCGCTTTAAAAACTCGTGCGTCCGAATGGCGTTTCGAACACGATGGGCGATTCGAGAAGAGGTCTCCACATTGGTTTCGGGCAAGACCACGACAAACTCATCTCCCCCGTACCGCGCAATGATATCGACCTCCCGAAGGCTCTTTCGAAGAATATGGGCCACCTCCACCAGAACTTGACTCCCCATGAGATGGCCATATTGATCATTGACCAACTTGAAATGATCCATGTCGAGGAAGATCAGCGAGATACAGGAGCCGTATCGTTGGCATCGCTTGATTTCAATATCCAACGTTTGGTCCAAGAATCGGAAGTTGTACAGACGGGTCAAATCGTCCGTCGTCGCAAGATCGGACATCTTTTGATAAAGCGAGGAGCGTTCAATGGCCAGGGCCGCCTGATCGACCAATTTCAGCAAGAGATCGAGATCCTTTTCGTCGAAAGGTTTTCGATCCGCCCGATTGATCATCTGGATGACGCCGATGACCTTCCTTTTGCTGACGATCGGCACGGAGAGAACCGATTTCACTTTGGTGTGGGGGTAGAATTCGCTCCGCTGGAACTGCTTCTCCTCGGAAAAATCGGTGATCAACAAGGGGGCCGCCTTCTCGGCCACCCAGCCGACCGGACCCTCTCCCATTTTGTAACGCTTCCCCTTCATCGATTTCGGATTGATCCCTTTCGCCAACTCGAAATAGAATTCATCCATCATCTCGTTGCTCAAGAGAAGAGACCACGACTCGCTTCGGACCATTTTCTGGGCGGTCCCCATGATCACGCGGAGCATCTTCTTTAACTCGAGGGTGGAGGTGAGCGCTTTTCCGACGCTGATAAAATAAGCGAGCTCTCTCGTTTTTTGGCGGAGTTCCTGTTTGAGGCGCGCGTTCTCTTGCGAAAGAAGGCGGACAGGTTGATCACTTGGAGCGGGGGTTTTGCGGCGTGACCGGCTTTCGGTGTTTCTTTTCTTCACACTTATCTTCCGTGGCACTTCTTGTATTTTTTTCCGCTTCCGCAACTGCAAAGATCATTTCTTCCGATCTTTTTTTCGGAGCGCTGAACGGTCCGCGCCGGGGCCGATTCTCCCCGATTGAGCTGCATCTGTTGCTCCTTCGGAAATACGGCCGCAATCGGCTTCTTTTCCTCTCTCATGACTTGAACCCGGAGAAGATGTTCAATGGTATCCCGTTTGATCCGGTCGATCATTCCGGAGAACATCTCGAACCCCTCTCGCTTGTACTCGCTCAAAGGATCTTTCTGACCATATCCGCGAAGACCGATCCCTTCTTTCAAATAATCCATTGCGAGAAGATGGTCTTTCCAATGCGTGTCGATCATCCGCAAAAAAATCTGCCGTTCAAGATGCCGCAATAATTCGGAGCCGAGCTCCTGCTCTTTTCGGCTGTAGGCTTCTTCAACCCGACGGAGGATCTCCTCTTTTAAGGCTTCCCTCCCGATGGAAGGGAATCCCAATTCATCCTTGATCAGAGAGAGATTAAACTGATGAGAGAGGGTCTCCACCAGGCCGTCCGTGTCCCACTCCTCGGGATACGTCCCTTCCGCACAGTAGGCCTCTAAAATCTCATCGATCTGCTCTTCTCTGATCTCCTTGAGATCATCCTTGGCCCCGTCTCCGAAGAGCACTTCTCTGCGCCGATTGTAAATGACCGTCCGCTGTTTATTCATCACGTCGTCATATTCCAACAGCTGTTTTCGAATATCAAAGTTGTGCGCCTCAACCCGTTTTTGAGCGTTTTCGATCGCACGAGTCACCATCCGATGCTCGATCGGAACTCCTTCCTCCATCCCGAGGCGGCTCATGAGATTGGAGATCCGCTCCGAACCGAAGATGCGAAGAAGATCGTCTTCCAGAGAGAGAAAGAAATGGGAAGAGCCGGGATCGCCCTGACGGCCCGATCGACCGCGCAGCTGATTATCGATACGCCGCGATTCGTGCCGCTCCGTTCCGATGATGTGAAGGCCTCCCAAGACGATGACCTCTTGCTTCTCGTTCTCGCAGGTTGTCTTAATTTTCGCCTTCGCCGATTCGAGGGCTTCCGGCTCCGCATCGGGATGCTGCGCGCGATATTGCTTGAACAAAAAATCCGGATTGCCGCCAAGGAGAATATCGGTGCCGCGCCCGGCCATGTTGGTCGCGATCGTGACCGCTCCCTTTCGTCCCGCCTGGGCGACGATCTCCGCTTCTTTCTCGTGATACTTTGCGTTCAACACCGCATGGGGAATTCCCTTCCGTTTGAGAAGGGCGGAAAGCCGCTCCGACTTCTCGATCGAGATGGTTCCGACCAGCACCGGATGACCCATCTTGTTTAACTCGATGATCTCTTCGACAATGGCATCAAATTTTTCTCGCTCGGTCCGATAGATGACATCCGAGTAGTCCTTCCGGATCATCTGCCGGTTCGGAGGGATAATCATCACTTCCAGGTTATAAATTTTCGAGAACTCGGCCGCTTCGGTATCGGCCGTCCCGGTCATCCCGCCCAGTTTTTTATAGAGACGGAAGTAATTTTGAAAAGTAATGGAAGCGAGGGTTTGGTTCTCGTTGGCAATCTTGACCCCTTCCTTGGCCTCCACGGCCTGGTGAAGACCGTCGCTCCAACGGCGGCCGGGCATCAAGCGGCCGGTGAACTCATCGACGATGATGACCTCGCCGTCTTTAACGACGTAATCAACATCCAGCTTAAAAAGAGTATGCGCTTTGAGGGCCTGGAGCACATGGTGAACGAGGCTCATGTTGGCGAGGTCATAGAGATTATCGACGCCGAGCAGCTTCTCAACCTTCGCGTTGCCCTCTTCGGTCAGAGTCGCCGTTTTTGTTTTTTCTTCGATGGTGTAATCTTTTTCCTCCTTGAGGGAGGGAATAATCTGATTAACGCGGTAGTAGAGCTCGGTCGAGTCTTCAGAGGGACCTGAGATGATGAGGGGGGTTCTCGCCTCATCGATCAAGATGCTGTCGACCTCGTCGACGATGGCAAAATTTAATTCCCGCTGGACGAAACTCTGCGGGTCAAATTTCATATTATCCCGGAGATAATCGAACCCGAACTCGTTATTGGTGCCGTAGGTCACATCGGATCCGTAGGCGATCTGGCGTTCGCGATCGGTCGAGTCGTGCTGAATGATCCCCACCGTCAATCCCAGGAAGCGGTAAATCTCACCCATCCACTGTGAGTCTCTCTTGGCCAAATAGTCATTCACGGTAATGACATGAACTCCGCGCCCGGTTAAGGCATTCAGATAAACCGGCAGCGTGGCAACCAATGTTTTTCCTTCGCCGGTCTTCATTTCGGC
>SCUR01000033.1 GCA_004297235.1 Candidatus Manganitrophaceae bacterium
TGCTTGCCCGCTCGAATCAACACCCCCAAAAGGGGGCTGGACAGCCCGGCTTGGATCATGGTTGTATCGAATGTAAGGTGTCGTCTTAAGTGAAAACCGAGCAGCCAGCGATCAGCTAAGTCTTTTAATCATTCGCTAAAAGCTGACCGCTTATTTTTCTTAATGGAGGAGAGAATGGCCCTTCCCAAACAGTTAGAAGCGGCGGCCGCGCGCCTCGAAGAGGCAACCTGGCGGATCGACCAAGCGCGAAACAAGCCTTTGTCGCTGGAGAGCCTTCACGAATGGCTGAACGCGCTGACCGATTTTTCGCTGGCCCAATCGGAGATCCATCAGCTCAACAACGAATCGATCCATGAGAAGCTTCATGAGCTGGCCGGACAGGTGCATCTTAAATTCAGATCGACCGGAACGTAAAGGAGTCGGTCGTCTTCGTATCGGGCTGTGATGAACGATGCCGAATGCGTCGCGTTCCTGCAGGCGAATTTGCCGCGGCTGCATCTGCGGTGGCCCGGTTTTCGGAAGATCCGCCGGATCGTCTGCAAGCGGATCGACCGCCGCTTAAAGGAGCTCGGCCTCTCCGGCATCGTTCCGTACCGCGCTTATCTGGAAAGCCATCCGGCCGAATGGAAGGTGGTCGATGCCTTCTGCCGGATTCCGATCTCTCGTTTCTATCGAGACAGGGGGGTGTTTCAATTCCTGGAGCAGGAGGCCTTGTCCCGATTGGCCGAGCGGGCGATCGCGGACGGCGAAGCGGCCTTGCGCTGCTGGAGCGTGGGGTGCGCCTCTGGAGAGGAGCCATACACCTTGGCGATTCTCTGGAAACATGCGTTCGCCTTTCGATTCCCGTTGCTGGCGATTCGGATTCTGGCCACCGATGCAGAACCGGAGATGGTCGTGCGGGCCGAGCGCGGCTGCTACCTGGCGAGCAGCCTCAAGGAGCTTCCCGAAGCGTGGCGAAGTGAGGCATTTGTTCCTTTCGGCGAGGAGTTCTGTATCAAGCCGGCCTATCGGAAGGGGCTGACCTTTCTGCTGCAGGACATTCGGGAGGCCGCGCCGGAGGGGCCGTTTCATCTGATCCTCTGCCGGAATCTTCTCTTCACCTATTTCGATGAGACGCTCCAGCGGAAACTTCTCAATACGATCCTCGATCGGCTGGTTCCGGGGGGCGCCTTCGTGATCGGTCGCACGGAGAATCTCCCGGAAGGGGACTTTGGATTGGAGGCATGGTCGAAGCGGGCGGGGGTTTATCGGAAGGTTTTTGAACGGTAGCGATTCATGACGAAGCGCCGCGTCATCATTGAACCGGGCATGGAGGGAAAATGGGTAAAGAAGGAAAAAAGGATAGGGCGTGCCAATTGATCGCGTTGATGTTCACAACGCTGCTCTTGATGACGGTCGCGATCGCCCCGGCTCTACAGGCCGAAGCGCCGAATGCAGCGGTTGATCCGGGCCGGCCGGCCGATTCCCGCGTCCCGCTTAACCTTCCGCCCGCCGTACGGGAGGTGATGGATCAGACGATGCGGGAGCATCTGGAGGCGCTTCAAAAGATCCTCGCGGCGATGGCCGGAGGAAAATACGACGAGGCCGCCTCTTTGGCGCACGAGGAATTGGGGTTTCCGAAGCACCACCAGGTCATGCAGCGGGAGCAGGGGGCCGTCTTCCCGAAGCGATATCAGGAGATGGCGATGGATCATCACCGGAAGGCGGAGGATCTCGCGAAAGCGCTCTCTTCCAAAGAGATGAACAAGATCCTCCCCGCCCTCGATCAGACGATTATCGGCTGCGTGAACTGCCATCGCGTCTTTAAACAGTAAGTAGCCTCCGACACCGGATCAATTGGGGATCTCTACAAATCAAAGCTGTCGGAACCTCAGCGCTTCTCCCCCAGCCAGCCGGAGCCGGCCTCCGGCCGGCAATCGAAATGGAGGAGGTACGGCTTGATATCGAGCACCGGCGTTCCGTCCAAAACATCGACGCCGCGCACGAAAAGGGTCGATCCCTCCCGGCGAAGCAGCTCCACCGTGAGGAGGCCGATGGCGTTGGGGCGATGGGGGGAGCGGGTCGCGAACACCCCCCGCTTCTGTTCCTGTCCAGGTGGAATGACTTGCAGCGGCTTGGCGGTGCTTTTGTGAAAGGCGAAAATGACGATCAGATGGGTGAAACGCTCGATATCGAGAAGGCCCTCTTCGTAGGCCGGATCGATCCGAATGCTTCCCTCCGCGGTCGGCGCCTCCCCCAGGTTCTTGGGGATCGCCTCCACGCTTTGATAGGGTGTCCGAAATTCTCCGATCGGTGAAAAAGTGAAAGTCATCGGATGCTCCTCATCACTTCCGAAATGACTCTTCATGGTTTCTGTCCATCGTTTGCACCTCTTGTTTGTTTTCAATAAAACGGGATTCATCTAAACGCGCCCGACACGGTCTGCCTCGATGCAACCAGGAGAAACGCAGCCACACCCACCAGGATGATGGTCGCTCCGGAGGGAAGATCGAGAAGATACGAGAGGAGCAGTCCCGACACGATGAAGATCTCCCCCGCGATCACACGAGTTTGGCTGAGCCTTTCGTTCAGTCTCTCTTAAGCGCAAAGTGAAAACAATGCCCCGAAAGGGGGACTCCCGCCGATTGAGAATGCACGCCGGCCGCGCCCCTCACCCATTGACTGTAAACACTCCTTCGGGGCATTGATCGCTTTTTTAGGATTCATTCAGAATAAAGAATGTCCCACTGGAACGATGGAGTACGAGCACGATCTGAAGAAGTGTTCGTCTCAACCATAGATGGAGGAGAAAATGAAAAGGATCAAAATAGTCTTGGTTGCGATCTCTGTGATCACCCTTTTTCTGTCCGCTGAATCTTTTGCGAAGAAAGGGATGTCGAAAGGAAGCGGCGGATGGGGACCCGGCACAAATTACAGCAAGATGTATGACCCGGCCACTGTCGAAACGATCCGTGGAGAGGTGGTCGGCGTGGAGAAGATCACCCCGATGAAAGGGATGTCTTACGGCGTCCATTTGATGGTGAAAACGGACAAGGAGACGATCCCCGTCCACCTGGGACCGGGATGGTTCATCGAGAACCAGGACATAGATATTAAGCCAAAGGATCAGGTGGAGGTGAAAGGCTCAAGAATCACCTTTGACGGAAAACCGGCCCTCATCGCCCGGGAGGTGAAGAAGGGAGAGGAGACGCTGACCCTCCGAAACGAGGAGGGCTTCCCTGTTTGGAGCGGCGCGAGGCGCCGCTAGACGGTAGACTTTCTGACCCAAACCGGCCTTTTGCAGGTGTTGAGACCGATCAGTTTGTTGAGCGGGCAGAAACCTGTCAAGGCGGTGATGAATGCAATCGCAGCCAGCGCGAAGAGAATCCCCTTGGCGATGGCCGATCCGACGAAAAAGAGTCCCAGGGCGGCGAAAATCACCCCGAGAACGATCCGAACGGATCTGTCCGCGCCGCATACATTTCGTTCATACATGTTCGTTCCCTCCGTTTTGGTCATCATTTCATTATAGGTAATGGAGCTCGGCACGATCAATGGCGACTCACAGGTTCATTCCCGGCCCTCAAGTTTATCTTCGGAGAAATGAATCGATCGCCGCAATCCCTCGTTTGGGGGATTGTCTGATCTATTTCAACTGCTGCATGATGAAGCAAGGACTTCAAATATAGCTGTCCAATCCCTTTAACGATGAGGTCCCGCGCGAGGTCATGCAGGATGGAGGCACATTGGGAGCACTTTCCCCACGAGGCCGATATGGGGGTGCGGGGCGTAGGCGCAACGAAAGAGGAAGCCTTTGAGCAGTCGGCCGTTGCATTAACCGCGATCATCACCGATCCGCAATCGGTGAAATCGGAAATGTCGGTGGAGATTTCCTGCGAAGCTCCTGATGATGAGCTTTGTCTGGTTGATTGGCTCAATGCGCTGGTCTATGAAATGGCCACTCGAAAGATGCTCTTTGGACGATTCAAGGTCACACTCAACGGTTCTCGTCTGCATGGAACCGCCTGGGGCGAGAAGATCGATGCGGCACGCCACCAACCGGCCGTGGAGGTCAAAGGGGCCACCTACACGGCCCTTCGGGTTCAGCGGGATCAGAAGGGTCTCTGGATCGCTCAGTGTGTGGTCGATGTTTGATCTCTGAATCTGAGGACTCTGATGGATCTGACACAGCTCACGCGGAAATCGGAATGGGAGTGGTGGATCGCGCCGTTCGGAAAGATGCGCGTCCCCGGAATCATCTACGCCAGCGAGGCGTTGATCCGGGAGATGGACATGAAGGTCTACGAGCAGGTCGTCAACGTCGCCACGTTGCCGGGAATCGTCCAGGCCTCTTACGCCATGCCCGATGCCCATTGGGGCTACGGTTTTCCGATCGGCGGGGTCGCCGCCTTCGATCCGGACGAAGGGGGGGTGATCTCGGCAGGGGGAGTCGGGTTCGACATCTCCTGCGGTGTTCGCTGCCTTCAGACCGGCCTGACCTTGAAAGAGATCGAGCCGTTCAAAGAACGGCTGGCCGACCGTCTCTTTCACAAAATCCCGGCGGGGGTGGGGAGCCATGGCCGCCTTCATCTGAGCATGAAAGAAATGGATGAGATGCTCGCCGGCGGGGCCCAATGGGCGGTGGCGCAGGGGTACGGCACCCTTCAAGATCTCGATCGGATCGAGGAGAAAGGATGTATGAGGGAGGCGAGGCCCGATCAGGTCTCCGAGCAGGCGAAGAAGCGCCAGCAGGACGAGGTCGGAACCCTCGGCTCCGGAAACCACTACCTGGAGATCCAGCGGGTGGTGGCGGTTTACGCCCCCGAGATCGCCTCGGCTTATGGCGTGCGCGAAGGGGAGATGGTGATCAGTATCCATTGCGGCTCGCGCGGACTGGGGCATCAGATCGGGACCGAATTCTTGAGGACGATGGCGGTCGCCGCCGCGCAGCATGGGATTGAACTTCCCGATCGGGAGCTCGCCTGCGCGCCGATTCGATCGGACGTCGGCCGGGATTACCTCGGCGCGATGCGCGCGGCGATCAACTGCGCCCTCGCCAATCGTCAGGTGCTCACCCATCTGGTCAGACAGGTTTTCTCCGAAATCTTCCCGGCGGCGGCGCTTCCGCTCCTCTACGACGTTTCGCACAACACCTGCAAGGTGGAAGAACATCTCGTCGGGCGCGAGAAGAAGCCGCTCTATGTCCACCGCAAGGGGGCGACGCGCGCCTTCGGGCCGGGCCATCCCGATCTTCCCGAACCGCTGCGGGCGGTGGGCCAGCCGGTTCTGATCGGCGGCACCATGGGGACCGCCTCGTATATCCTGGCGGGGACCGAAGAGAGCATGGCCCGCTCCTTCGGATCGGCCTGTCATGGCGCGGGCCGGAGCATGAGCCGGCATCAGGCGACCCGCGAGTGGCGGGGGCGGGAGGTGATCGATCAACTCGCGGAACGGGGGATTCTGATCCGAAGCGTTTCGTATCGCGGAGTCGCGGAGGAAGCGCCGGGAGCCTACAAAGATGTGGCGGCGGTCGCCGAAGCTGCCGATCAGGCGGGGCTGGCACGGAAGGTGGCGCGATTGGAGCCGTTGGTCTGCGTCAAAGGCTAGATCGTCTGTGGTTTCACGTTTGTTGCTGGACCGATGGACTTAAAGCTGAACCGGTCGCTCCGGTAAAACCCTCCTTTCGGGGGGTTGTGCTTCCCTTTTTGATTCCTGAAAATTAAAACAAGGCCGGCTATTTTTGGGCAAAAGTGGCGATCGATCAGAATCGCCTCTTCTCAGAGGAGGGGAAGATGCCGCTCTACGAATATGAGTGCCAGAACTGCAAAAAAGTATTCACCGAGGTGTTAACGTTGAAGGAGCATGAAAAGGGGGAGATTGCCTGCCCCAGCTGCGGTTCCAAGGAGGTGAGGCAGCTGATCAGTTCATTTATCGCCCATACGGCGAGTAAAACCTGATCCATTCCTTAAAGTATTCAGATTCTTTGACAGGGAAAGATGCTGAATGAAATTTTCCGAGCAGGATATTGGTCACACGCAAGATCAATGGAACGGACAGAGCAAGGTAAATGGATCTTTATTAAAAACAGGAGGGAAGACGATGAAGTGTAAAGATGTGATGACAAAAAATCCAAAAAGTGCTTCAAGCTCCGCCAGCGCACAACAGGCGGCACAGCTGATGAAACAGGAGAACATCGGCATCCTGCCGGTGATCGATGAGAAGACACAGAAATTGGCCGGGGTGGTAACCGATCGTGATCTCTGCCTGGGGGTCATCGCCAGTGGGAAAAACCCCAGTGAAGCGAAGCTCTCCGAGTTCATGAGCAAAAATCCTTTTACTTGCAATCCGGAAGATGATCTTCAAAAGGCGGAACAGTACATGAAGCAGCATCACGTCGGCCGGATTCCGGTGGTCGATCAAAATGGCACCTGTATCGGAATCATCTCTCAGGCCGATATTGCCATCAAGGGAGCACAGCCCCAAGCGTTTTATGAAACTTTCCGGGAGGTCGCCAAGCGATCGACTCGGGCCGCTGCATAGAGGCGCTCCGGAGGATTGTTTGAAGGGTGGATCTCGTGACGAAATTGCGGCGGGGATGAGATCGCTCTTGTCCCCGCCGCTCCTGTTTTCAAAAGAGAGGTACCTCTTTCGGGGGGTTGTCCCTTCTCCGAAATAGAGTGACAATGAAAACAGAAGCCCGAAGAACGAAGAGAGCTATTTCGGTCTTCTGAGCAAAGGGTGGTAAAACCGATGGAAAAGAAGCAGCAGACATTTTCGGTTTGGTACCTTCTGATCGCCCTGCTGACCCTCTTCATGATTCAGATTGTTCTTCTGACGCCCGATTCTGAGACCCTTTCCTATCGCGATTTTAAGACGCTTCTCAAGGCAGGAAAAGTTTCCGAACTGACCGTCGGAACGCGCACCATTTCCGGGCGGCTGAAAACAGGAGAGCTGGAGGGTCTTCTTCCGAAGGAGAAAATCGAGAGACTGAAGCGACTCAATGGAGAAGGGGCGCGGTTCACCACGGTCCGAGTGGAGGACCCTTCGCTGATCGAAGACCTTGAGACGGCCAAGGTGGACTACTCTGGAAAGGTCGAGGAGACCTGGGTTGGGACCCTTCTTGCCTGGATTCTTCCGGCCCTGATCTTCTTCGGGCTCTGGATCTTCTTCGTTCGACGAATGAGCGCGACCAGCGGCCTCATGCAGATTGGAAAGAGCCAAGCGAAGGTCTATATGGAGAAGGAGACCAAGGTGACCTTCGACGACATCGCCGGGATCGATGAGGCGAAAGCGGAGTTAATGGAAGTGGTCGAATTTCTCAAGAGCCCGGAGAAGTATCGCCGGTTGGGAGGGAAGATCCCGAAGGGGGTGCTGATCGTCGGCGCCCCCGGCACCGGCAAGACGCTGCTGGCCAAAGCGGTCGCCGGCGAGGCGAAGGTTCCCTTTTTTACCATCAGCGGCTCCGAGTTCGTGGAGATGTTCGTGGGAGTGGGCGCCGCGCGGGTGCGCGATCTTTTCGCCCAGGCGCAGGAGAAGGCCCCCTGCATCATCTTCATCGACGAGCTCGACGCCTTGGGCAAAGCGCGCGGAATCAACCCGATGATCAGCCATGAAGAGCGGGAGCAGACCCTCAATCAGCTTCTGACCGAAATGGACGGATTTGACACGGCGAAAGGGGTGATCATCATGGCGGCGACGAACCGGCCGGAGATTTTGGACCCGGCGCTGCTGCGTCCCGGGCGGTTTGATCGGCACGTCGCGCTCGACCGGCCCGATCTCAACGGACGGGAGAAGATCCTCAAAGTGCATGTGAAGCAGATCACGCTGGCGCCGCAGGTCGATCTGCGCGCGATTGCCGCCAAGGTGCCCGGATTTGTCGGGGCCGATCTGGCGAACCTGGTCAATGAGGCGGCGCTTCTGGCGGCGCGGAAAGGGAAAGAGGCGGTGGAGGCGGCCGACTTTGACGAAGCGATCGATCGGATCGTCGCCGGGCTGGAGAAGAAGAACCGCGTGATGAATCCGAAGGAAAAGGAGACGGTCGCCTATCACGAATCGGGCCATGCCCTGATCGCGGAATATCGCCCTCATGTCGATCGGGTCTCTAAGATTTCGATCATCCCCCGCGGGATCGCCGCCCTGGGTTATACCCAGCAGCAGCCGACCGAGGATCGCTACCTGCTCAAGAAGGCCGAACTGCTCGACCGGCTCGACGTGCTCCTCGGAGGCCGGGTGGCGGAGGAAATTATCTTTGCGGATGTCTCCACCGGGGCGCAGGATGATCTGCAGCGGGCGACCGATCTGGCCCGTCACATGGTCACCCAGTTCGGGATGAGCGAACGGCTCGGGTTGGCGACGCACGGGGAGGAACCCTCCCCCTTCCTTCGCGTCCCCACCCTGCCGGGACCGAGGGAGTACAGCGAGCGGACCGCCCAGGCGATCGACGAAGAGATCGAAAACTTGTTGCAAGAAGCCCATCACCGGGTGAAGGAGACGCTGACCACGCGTCGGGGGATGCTGGAGAGGCTGGCCAAACTTCTCCTTGAAAGGGAGGTGGTCGACCGACCGATGCTCGACCGGCTGCTGGTCGAAGCGCCGTTGAAGAACGGGATGGCCGCATGATGCGGAAGAGTATCGAAAAAGGCGGATCAAGGGGCCATGGAACAGGAGCCGAGAGGAAGAAAGGAGGAGCGATGCGTACCGAGCATTTCTATCCGATATCGAAACTGATCGATTGGTGGAGGAGAAAGCCGACCCGGAAAAAGAGCGCAACCTCGTCTACTGCCCCGTGAGCGAATGACGGCGCTCTTCGACAAAGAAAAAATCCCGTATCGGGTGGTTCCCCACCCAACGACATACAGCGCTCTGCGGTTGGCTGAATCGATCCATGTTCCGGGGCGGGAGGTCGCCAAAGTGGTCGTTGTCCGCGCAAAGGAGGAGTTTGAAATGGTCGTGCTTCCGGCGAGCCGCGATCTCGATCTGGCCCGATTTTCCCACGCGATCGGGGCGGAGGCGGTCTCTTTGCTGGAAGAGCGGGAGTTGAAAGAAATTTTTCCGGACTGTGAAGCGGGGGCGATGCCTCCTCTCGGAAATCTTTATGAACTCCCGGTCTATGTCGATCAAGCGCTGGCCGAGGAGCCGGTCCTCTTCTTTCCGGCCGGTAACCATCATGAGGTGATCGAGATGCGCTATGACGATTTCGACCGGATCGTCCGTCCGATGGTGGGTCACTTTGCATTAGCGCCGCTCAAGCGGGTGAGCGGCGCCTAGAAAACGATAACCAGATTCCTGAAATCGATTGGTCTGAGGAGGGAGGGTCCAATGCAGCTTCCATTGCAGGTCACCGTTCGGAACGTCGCCCTTTCAGAAGTGGCGGAGGAAGATATCCGTGAAAAGGCCGCGATGCTCGATGAGTACTACGATCGGATCATGAGCTGTCATGTCATTGTCGATGCACCCCATCGACATCGCCATAAAGGGTTGCTCTACGACGTGCGGATCGATCTGACCGTTCCCGGCGCGGAGCTGGTGATTCGGCGCGAGCCGAACGAAGATGTCTATGTTGCGATCCGGGATGCCTTTGATGCCGCGCGGCGCCAGCTGGAGGATTTCGCCCGCCGCCAGCGGGGAGATGTGAAGACGCATGAGGCATCCCCGTATGGACGGGTGAGCCGGCTCTTTCCGGAAGAGGGATACGGCTTTCTGGAGACGCCGGACGGAAGGGAGATCTACTTCCACAGAAACAGCGTGCTGCATGGCGGGTTCGAAAAATTGGGAATCGGGTCGGAGGTTCGTTTTGCGGAAGAGGAGGGAGAAAAGGGACCCCAGGCAAGCACGGTCGCGGTCGTCGGGAAACATCACCTTTGAGCATTTCTCATTGATCCCTAGATGAAACCGGGAGGTTGAGATGTATTTTAAAAATCGCCGACAGGCCGCTGAGCTTTTGGCTGAAAGACTGATCCGATACAAGGGACAAAACCCTCTGGTGCTCGGCATTCCGAGAGGGGCGGTGCCGATGACGAAGATCATCGCGGACGCCCTCGACGGGGAGATCGATGTGGTGCTGGTTCACAAGCTCGGCGCCCCCGGCAATCCGGAGCTCGCCGTCGGATCGGTCGATGAATCGGGTCAGGTCACCCTGAGGGAGCATGCGCGCGCCCTCGGCTTGAGCGAGGCCGACATTGAGGCTGAGAAAGCGCGTCAGATGAAAACGCTGCGGGAGCGACGCGCCCGCTACACCCCGGTCCATCCTCCGATCGATCCGGAGGGGCGGATCGTCATCGTCGTCGATGATGGAATCGCCACCGGGGCGAGCATGATCGCGGCGCTCCGCTCCATTCATACGAAGAAGCCGAAAAAACTGGTCGCGGCCGTGGCGGTGGCGCCGTATGAGAGTCTTCAGGAGGTTCGCGCGTTGGCGGACGAGGTGGTCTGCCTGGATGTGCCGGCCGATTTCTATGCCGTGGGGCAGTTCTTTGAGGAGTTCACACAGGTGTCGGATGAAGAGGTAATTGCCCTGCTGCAGCAGAGCCGATCCAGGCCGAAGAGGGCGAAAGCATCCGGGGAGGAGGCGGCATGAAGCCAAAGGCGAAAGGGAGCGGTTTTCGGGAGCCCCGCAGAGATCGGGTCACCCATTGGCTGGGGTTGCAGAAAGAATACCTGCACGATACTTATAAATCGCGGGGCAAACTGTCGGAGCCGACCGTCTGTCCTCAGTGCGGCGCGCTCTTTCACAAAGGGCGATGGACCTGGAGGCCCCGGCCCGCCGGGGCGCATGAGGAGATTTGTCCCGCCTGTCATCGGATTCGAGATGACTATCCCGCCGGGATTCTTGAGTTAAGCGGGCCCTTTCTCGAAACACACAAAGAGGAAGTCCTCAACGCGGTCCGTAATCAGGAAGCGCAGGCCAAGCGGGAGCATCCGCTCTGCAGGATCATCAAGATAGATGAGAAAGCAGAGGGCATCGTCATCACAACGACCGACACCCACCTTCCCCGCCGAATCGGCGAAACGCTCTGGCACGCCTACCATGGCGAGCTCGATCTGCACTACGGACAGGATCCCCGTTTGATCCGGATGACCTGGAGAGGGTAGATACACGATACATCGTAACTGAACAATGTGACCTCTACAGTCCGGTCGATTGTTCAGAGCAACTCAAGCAATTAATCCAAAGATCTTCTCGATCAACAAGAGAAGGTAGCTGTTGTGGCGATCCGTGCCGTGGGGCTCCAGCGGAATCGATCTAATCCGATAGGAACTCTTCCGGTACAGTAAGTTCCTGCTGACGACGGTCTGAGGGATGATGGTGAGACCCTTCCCGCGGAGATCGGACCTTTGCTTATTTTCCAATAGAAGGTCAAAGAGGATCTCACGCAGGCGCGCATTCTTTAACGACCCACATGAAAGATCTTTCTCTCCCGAGGTATCAAGAACCCTTTGGGCCGCTTCATTAAGATATAGAATCCGCCCGTCTTGATCCAAAATCAAAACGCCTGCCTCAGTCTTCCGATTGGAGAATGCCTTCACCCGACCCATCAGGATCGGTGAGAAGGGTCGAGCGCTTTTCTTCGTTGGCTTCAAAGCGGTCCGAGAGAGATGTGAAATCGTTCTGCCCATTTGTCTTCTCCTCAGAATAGAATGCCGAATACAGCCCGATTCTGGATTAGATCAAAGGAGAGGGCAACCCCCCGAAAGGGGTATCCTTAAAATCGATCATCCTTCCCCCCCAAGTCCGGTTCGGGTCATTTACGTCCCTGATAAACACCCCCTTTGGGGGATTGTCTCTCCATTTTGAATCGCCTAAAAATATAAATTAGTTCATACCATATTTTCAATGTCCCGACAGGGGCATCTCTGCCAGAGTGCCGGGAAAATAAGCGAACATGGGATTTTGGAAGAACGGACGACGCAGGCGGGAACATCGTCCGTTATGGAAAAAAGCCCGCACTAAAGTAGAGGAGGTGTAAAAATGGACATCGCGCGCTGGGATCCATTTCGTAAAATGAGACGGTTTGACCCGTTTCGAGAACTGGAGGAGATGTCAGATCGGATCAGTCGCCTCATCGGACGGAGGGAGATGACCCGCATCAATGGCGAAGAGGCGCTGACCTCGATCGATTGGGTGCCGGAGGTCGATATCATCGAGAGCGAAAAGGAGTATCTGATCAAAGCCGAGCTTCCCGAGATCAAGAGAGAAGAGGTGAAGGTCTCGGTCGAAAAAGGGGTCCTCACGATTCAGGGAGAGCGCAAACAGGAAAAAGAAGAGAAGGGAAAGAAATTCCATCGGATCGAACGCTCTTACGGCGCCTTCGAGCGAAGCTTCACCCTTCCCGATGATGCCGATGAGGGCAAAGTCTCCGCCGAATTTAAAGACGGCGTCTTGAGCGTCCATCTCGCCAAGTCGGAGAAGGCGATGCCGAAGCCGATCGAGGTGAAAGCCGCTTGATCGAGATCGATCACGTCCAGTAAAACGACTCATTTCATCTTTCGGCCAACCACTTGACCGGAGGAGGGATTGTCTTTTCGATCCATTTGGAGAAGACATTCTCCTCCTCCTAAGAGGGAAAGCAGCCAGAAAATCTTATCCTGAAGTTGATGTTTCTAAATCATGTAGCCGTTTTTTAAATGTTCTTGCAGGGCATACCCATCTTAACCGGAGAGAAAAACAATGAGACAGACTCCCCATGGATCGACCCGTTGTGGAATCGTCTTGGCTGCAGGAGAAGGGATGCGCCTTCGCCCCTTCATCCTTCGGCTGAAGGGAAAGCCGCTCCCCAAACAGTACGTCAACTTCATCGGAAGCCGCTCGATGTTGGAGCAGACCTTTCACCGCGCCGAGAAGATGATCCCGCCGGATCGGCTCTTCACCGTCGTCGGCCGGGATCATCTAGCGCATTCTGAGGTCCGCCATCAGCTGGCGACCCGCCCGGGGGGGACGGTGGTGCTCCAGCCTGAAAATAAAGAAACCGGACCGGGGCTTCTCCTTCCGCTGATGCACGCCTATAAGCAGCATCCGGACGCCATTGTGGTGATCTTTCCGTCCGATCACTTCATCGTCGAAGAAGACCTTTTCATGGGGCATGTGGAGCTTGCCTGCCGGCAGGTCGAGCGCGATCCGGACCGTGTTGTCCTGTTGGGGGTAGAGCCGGAGGGGCCGGAGTCGGAGTATGGATATATTCTGCCGGTAGAAAGACAACAGGCCGAATTTTCTATTCCGGCCCGCCCGGTTTCTCACTTCATCGAAAAGCCCCACCCCTCCGTTGCGCAAGAGCTGATCGGAAAAGGAGGGGTGTGGAACACGATGGTGATGGTCTTTAAGGCAAAAACGCTGATCGACTTGGTCCGTCGCGCCGCACCCAAACTTCATCAAGCTTTCCACCGGATTTGGCTGGCGATCGGGACCGCCAAAGAAACGGCGGTGATTAAAGAGGTCTACCGGAAGATCGAATCGATCAATTTTTCCAAGGAGCTGCTGGAGCTCTTTCCATCGCAGGCCCCCTCCTCTCTCTGGGTGCTTCCGGTGCGAGGGGTCACCTGGAGCGACTGGGGCTCCGAGCAGAGAATCGTGAGCGTCCTGGAAAAGAGAGCTCCCCTCGGTCGGTTTTTGATCTTCCCGGATCATAGGCCTCTGGAAGCGGTGGTATTGAGCGGGGGCTGAAAGCGACAGGTGGCATTTTATGGATATAGAATTGTTCGTTCGGAAACTGCAAGAGGCCGTCGGAGGGAGACCGGAGATCGATCGGAGCCGGACGGAGCAAATCGTTGGCGCCGTCTTCTCGGCACTCTCCGCAGGGTTGGCCTCCAGTGAGGCGGATCGGTTGATTTCGATGCTTCCCCCTCCATTGAAGAAACTTTGGTATTGGAGGGCCGTTCCCAAATCGGTTTTGTCGGAGGTGTGGAAAGAGCAAGGGATTGTGGAGCTCTCGAGGAGACAGTTTTTTACGCTGATTCAAATGGAGGGGGATTTGGCATCGACCGAGGAAGCGGAAGCCACCGCGCGCTGCGTCATCCATCTTCTGCGGGAAGCGGTCGGCTCCGGCGACATACAAGACGCGCCGGGACCGCTGCCGTCGCAATCAAGAGAGTGGATACCGGCCGCTTAATGGTTCAGTCTTGTTGAGCACGCACGGGGGATCGGCTGACATGTCGAAACGGCGGATCAATGAATGGGCGGCAGAAGAGGGAACTCCCATCCCATTCGGCGTGAGCTGGCTCGAAGAGGAAGCGGCCTACAACTTTGCCCTCTACACGAAGCATGCGACCGGGGTGACGCTGCTTCTTTATTCCAAGACCGACTTGGTACATCCTCTCTTTCAATATCGGCTCGATCCGCTGAAGAACAAGTCGGGACGGGTCTGGCACTGCCGGATTGCCGAGAAGATTCTGGCGGGGGCGACCTACTACGGCTACTCGGTGGAGGGCCCCTACCAGCCGGCCGAAGGTCACCGCTTCGACTCTCACAAGATCCTTCTGGATCCCTATGCCCGGGCGGTGTTCTTTCCTCTCGACTTCAGCCGTGAAGCGGCGCGCCATCCCGCCTCCAACGCCGGGCGGGCGCCGCTCGGTTTTCTTCCGGCCTGCCGGATTCTGTTCGATTGGGGAGAAGACCGGCGGCCGGTTCACACCTCCGACACGGTGATTTATGAGCTTCACGTCAAAGGGTTCACGATGAGGGCGAACGCCCGTGTCTCTCCAAGCTGTCGCGGGAGCTATGCGGGGTTGATTGAAAAAATCCCTTATCTCAAAGAGCTGGGGATCACGGCCGTGGAGTTGATGCCGGTCCATCAATACGATCCGCAGGAGGGAAACTACTGGGGCTATATGCCGCTCAACTTCTTCTCTCCCCATCATGCCTATGCAAGTGGAGACGGAATGTGCGGGCAGATCAATGAATTTCGGGAGATGGTGAAGGCATTTCATAAAGCAGACATCGAGGTGATTCTGGATGTTGTCTACAACCATACTACTGAGATGGATGAATCCGGGCCGAACTACAGCTACCGCGGGATCGACAACACCACTTATTACTTGCTGGAGGCCGACCGGTCGCGTTATCGCAACGATTCCGGCACCGGCAACGTGCTGCATTGCGCCAACCGCACCGTCCGGAAGATGATCCTCGACAGCATGCGTTACTGGGTGAAAGAGATGCATATCGATGGATTTCGGTTCGACCTCGCCTCGCTCTTTACCCGCAATAGCGACGGGAGCGTCAACCTCGACGATCCGCCGATCATTTTCGAGATCACGACCGACCCGCTCTTTGCCAATATCCGATTGATCGCCGAGGTGTGGGATATGTCGAGTTACCAGCTGGGCCGAAGCTTCCCCGGAATGACTTGGTTTCAGTGGAACGGAAAATTCCGCGACGATCTCCGTGCTTTTGTGCGGGGCGACCCGGGCAAGATCGACGATCTGATGGCGCGGCTTTATGGAAGCGACGATCTCTTCCCGGATGAAGAATCGTATCACGCCTACCAGAGCGTCAATTTCATTGCCTCCCACGACGGCTTCACCTTCTATGACCTTGTCTCATACGACACCAAACACAATGAGGCCAACGGCCACCGAAACAGCGACGGAACCGATTATAACCTCAGTTGGAATTGCGGCTGGGAGGGCGATCTCGGCGCGCCGGAAGCGGTCCTCGCCCTGCGCCGGCGCCAAGTAAAAAATTTCTGCGCCTTGCTCTTTCTTGCCAATGGGACCCCGATGTTTCGCGCCGGCGATGAGTTCCTGCAGACACAAGGGGGGAACAACAACCCCTACAACCAGGACAACGAGACCTCCTGGCTCGACTGGGATCTCCTGCGAAAGAACCGGGAAATCTTCCGCTTCTTCAAAATGATGATCGCTTTCCGCAAGGCCCATCCCACCCTCTGCCGAAGTCGCTTCTGGCGGGATAATGTTCGCTGGCAGGGGGCTCAAGGGGAGGTCGATCGCTCCGAGGGATCGCACTGCCTCGCCTTTTTCTTAAGCGGGGCCTCGGAAGAGGACGACGATCTCTACGTCATGATCAATGGCGGTCCGGATGATCGCACCTTCTTCATACAGGAAGGGGGAGCGGAAGAGTGGCGGCGGGTGATCGATACCGACCTCGCCGGCCCCGACGACTTCATGGAGCCGGGCCGGGAGGAGCGGATCGAAGAGAGGGCGTATTGTGTGAGGGGGCGATCGGTCGTGGTCCTGATCCGACCCTAAAAGAGACAAAAGGCTTATTCGAATCGTTCATGGTTTCACTCTTCGGTCGCTGATCAAGCTTCCCCCAAAGGGGGTATAGACCTTCCTTCTACCAAAGAATCATAATTAAAAAAAGAGGACATCATGCAGCCTGCTTTCGTGGGCCGTGTCGGTTTTCAAGCGCATCGTCTTTTTTATCTCACACAGGAGGTGCGGTCGATGTTGATCGAGAAGTTCTACCGAGAAGACGTGATCTCTCTGCGGGAAGATTTAGAGGGACTGGAGCAGATCCTTCAATCCGAACGGCAGGGCGAATGGAAAGGACTATTGCAAGGAGACAGTGAGCTTCGAGAGCGCTTAACGCGGTTTGACTTCCAAATCGTAAAGGAGGTCAAGCGCGCCCGGAGAATTCTCGATGACATCGAAAATGATATCAACGCCAAAGGCCTCTCCTCCTTTGGGTTGCTTCTGGCGGCCACCGCGTTGAGCCTTCAGAGCGAGGCCCAAGGCCTGGAGGCCTCACTGATGGCGATGGAGAGCCATCCTCCGCGTGAAACACAGCTGGGGAGTGTCGATCGTCTCCTGAACTGGGTCCGGGGGATCATTCTTCCGGTTGTCGGCCGGATCATCGGAAGCGTCTGGAAGATCCTGATCAACATCCTGCCGGCCCACTCCTGGAAGGTAAAGGGGGGAATCGGCGCCGCATTCCCGGGACTGGCGGAGGGAGATCTCGTCATCGAATTCGGAAAGTCGCATTAAAAGAGATGAACGATCGGATTGATCTACACACGCATAGCACCGTCTCGGACGGGACCGATGCCCCCGCGGAGCTGGTACGGTATGCCAAGGAAAAGGGCTTGCGGGCGATCGCCCTCACCGACCATGACAGTATCGACGGCATCGACGAGGCGCTGGCGGTCGGACGGGAGGTCGGGGTCGAGGTGATTCCCGGCGTGGAATTGAGCGCTGATTTTTCCGAGGGGGCGATGCATCTGCTCGGCCTCTTCGTCGATCGGACCGCTCCTTCCTTTCTCCAACGGTTGGCCGTTTTTCAAGCCGCGCGCCGGGAGCGCAACCCGAAGATCATCAAAAAACTCCAAGAGATGGGATTCAAGATCACCGAAGAGGAGGTGACGGCTGCCGCAGGGGGCGGGCAGGCGGGACGTCCCCATTTCGCGCGCGTCTTGATGGAGAAGGGATACGTTCACTCGATTACGGAAGCCTTTGAAAAGTACATCGGGGATGAGGGACCCGCCTATGTCAAGAAATCACAACCCTCTCCGGAAGAGTGCATCGCGCTCATCCACGAAGCGAACGGCGTCGCTGTTTTGGCCCATCCGAACACGCTCCGCCTCTCCGATGAGAGGCTAGACGTATTGTTCGAACGGCTGGTCAACGCGGGTCTCGATGGGATTGAAGTTTACTACAGCACCCACACCCCGGAAGAGACCGCCCGGTATGAGCGGCTGGCGGCTGAATGGAACCTCGCGAAGAGCGGAGGGTCCGATTTTCACGGCAAACACAAGCCGCAGATCGACCTCGGCGTCGGAGAAGGGACCCTTCACGTTCCCTCTTCCCTCCTTGAGACGCTTCGCCGAAGAAAAGAGCGCCGGCCCGCCTAATACCTCAGAGGAAAGACCATTATGCCTGATCTGCGTGAAGAGACACTGGGGGCCTATCTGGAATCGCTGTTCGGATCGCCCGTGAAGATTGTCGGCCTGGCGCCGTTGGGGGAGCCGATTCAATCCGGCGCCCTCAAGGGGTACGGCTACGGGGTGCCGATCGATGTCCGGTACGAGGTGGCCGGCCGGCGGCGGCGCGCCGTGTTGGAGACGATGAGCCCGGGCCCCTTCGGGCATGAAGAGATGGCCGACCGGGCCCAGGCGATGCTCTGGGAGCACACCGCTTTCAATCGGCTCCCTCGCCACGCTCCCTCGATCGATGTCGGCGGCTTTCAAAGGGATGGGAGCCTCCTCTCCTTGGGAAAAGTCGAAGAGCCCTTTCTCCTCATGGAGTATGTAGAGGGACAAGGATATTTTCAAGACCTGATCCGGCTGCGGGAGGGGGGCGCGCTCACGGAACGTGATCTCGCCCGGGCCGAGGCCCTCTGCGATTACCTGGTTGAAATTCATCGTCTCCGCGGACCGGACCCCGGGCTTTATGTCCGGCGGATTCGGGAGTTGGTCGGCCACGGAGAATGCATCATGGGCTTGATCGACAGCTATCCCCCACGGCACGGCTTCATCACCGCCGAGCTGCTGGAAGAGATCGAGCGGCGTTGCGTCGCCTGGCGGTGGCGTCTCAAAGGGAGGACGCATCGGCTCCGTCAGGTTCACGGCGATTTTCATCCCTGGAATATTCTCTTTCTGGAGGGGAGCGATTTCACCGTCTTGGACCGCTCTCGCGGCGAATGGGGCGATCCGGCGGACGACCTTTCCTGCCTCACGATGAATTATCTCTTCTTCTCCCTTCAGAAAAGCGGAAGGTTGGAAGGAGATTTTGAAAAACTCTTCAATCGCTTTTGGCGGCGGTACCTGGAGAGAAGCAACGACCGGGAGCTGCGGGAGGTGGTCGCCCCCTTCTTTGCCTTTAGAGGTCTGGTGATGGCGAGTCCCCTCTGGTATCCCAACCTGGCCGAGGAGGTCCGCCGGAAGCTCTTTACATTTATGCAAGCGGTGATGGATGCGCCGGTCTTCGATCCGGAGCGGGTCAATGAGTATTGCGGAGAATAGAGCGCAGCCGGCCTTTGCCGTCTGGATCACCGGTCTGCCGTCGTCGGGCAAATCGATGTTGACCTCGGCGCTGATCCGGACGCTTTCCAGGCGGGGAGTTCAGGCGGCGGTGTTGGAATCCGATGCCCTGCGGCGCATCTTGACCCCTCGTCCTTGTTATTCTGAAGAGGAACGGGAGGCTTTCTACGGGGCGATGGCTTCTATCGGCCGGCTTCTCACCGAGCAGGGGGTCCCGGTGATCTTCGATGCGACGGCGAACCGCCGGGCCTATCGGGACCAGGCAAGGGGGGAGATCCTCCGCTTCCTGGAGGTCTATGTCGACACCCCCCTGGCGGTCTGCATCGCCCGAGACCCCAAAGGGATTTATCGAAAAGCGCAGGAGGGGACCGCCGCCACCGTTCCCGGCCTTCAGGCGATGTATGAGCCGCCCCTCTCTCCGGAGATCGTGATCAAGGGAGATCGGGAATCGCCGGAGATCGGGGCGGATCGTATCGTTACCAAGCTGATCGAACGTGGATTCCTTCCGGCGAGGGCGGCATGAACGGCGTTCACATCCAAGAGGCGATGGGCCCCACCGTGGCGGAGGGGGAGATCGAGATCGTGGAGCGGAAAGGGCGGGGACACCCCGACACGATCTGCGACGCCGTCATGGAGCGAATCGCACAATCGCTCTCCCGCGCCTATCTCGATCGATTCGGAACGCTCCTTCACTTCAACTGCGACAAGGGCCTTCTGGTGGCGGGGCGGGTCGCGCACCGCTTCGGCGGCGGAGAGGTCCTGGAGCCGATGCGCCTGATCATCGGCGATCGGGCGACATCGACATGGGGAGAGAAGAGAATCGACGTGGCCGAGATTGCGATCGCGTCGGCGAAAGGATGGTTCCGGGAGAACCTCCCCCATATCGATCCGGATCGTCATCTGCATTATCAGGTCGAACTGAAACCCGGCTCCGAAGAGCTGGCAAGCCTTTTCCGGCGAGGGGAGGGTCTGCTCCCGGCGAACGACACCTCCGCGGCGGTCGGTTATGTCCCCCTGACCGAAACCGAACGGTTGGTCCTCGCCGCCGAGCAACACTTGAACTCGCCCTCTTTCAAATCCCGCTTTCCGGAAACGGGAGAAGATATCAAAGTCATGGGAATTCGCAGAGGCCGGCGGCTCGATCTGACCGTGGCGGTTCCCCTGATCGACCGGTATGTGGAAAACGAGACCGACTACTTCCGGCGAAAGGAATCGGTGCAGGAGGCGCTGCGGACTTACTTGAAGAGCCGGCTCGAAACGATCGACGCGGTCTCGATCCGCCTGAACACCCTCGACCGCCGGGGCGCCGGGATGGAGGGGATCTATCTCTCGGTCCTCGGCACCTCGGCGGAGGATGCCGACTCCGGGGAGGTCGGACGGGGCAACCAAGTCAACGGCCTCATCTCCCTTCATCGTCCGCGGGGCTCAGAGGCCGCCGCCGGGAAGAATCCGGTGAGCCATGTCGGGAAGATCTACAATGTCCTCAGCCACCTCTTGGCCCACCGGATCTACGAACAGGTCCCCGGGCTGCGCGGGGTAGAGGTTTGGCTCTGCAGCCGGATCGGCGAACCGATCGATCGTCCGCAGATCGTCTCGGTGCAGATCCATCAGACCCCCGGCGTCGTGAACGGAGAGGTGGCCGACCTCATCCGGAAGGTCGTGGGAGAAGGACTGGCGCGGATGCCGGCATTCATCGAGGAGTTGGTCCAGGGGAAGTATCCCGTTTGTTAAAAGGGAATGCGACAGTTGATGAATCAAGGATCAACACATTCCAAGCCGATCACCCTCTTCCTGGCGGGGGATGTGATGACGGGGAGGGGGGTCGATCAGATTCTGCCTCATCCTAGCGACCCTCATCTCTATGAGTCGTACATCAAGTCGGCCGTGGGATATGTCGAACTCGCCGAGGAGGTGAACGGTCCGATCCCGAAACCGGTCGGCTATTCCTACCTCTGGGGAGAGGCCCTCGAAATCTTGGGGCGACGGGCGCCCGATGTGAGGATCATCAATTTGGAGACCGCCGTCACGACGAGTAATGCGTGGGAGGAGAAAGGGATCAACTACCGGATGCATCCGGAGAATATCCCCTGTCTCACCGCGGCTAAGATCGACTGCGCGGTTTTGGCCAACAATCATCTGTTGGATTGGGGAGAGGCCGGCTTGGTCGAGACGTTGGAGGCGCTGAGAAAGGCGGACATAAAAACCGCGGGGGCCGGCCGCACCCTCGACGAAGCGCAAGCGCCGGCGATCTTCGAGGTGCCTGGGAGGGGTCGGGTGATCGTCTTCGGATTCGGATCGGAGAGCAGCGGTATTCCTTGGACCTGGGCCGCAACGAAAGAGAAGGCGGGGGTTGATCTGCTCGAAGATCTCTCGGAGAGAACGGTTCGGCAGATCGCCGGGCGGGTACAATCGACGAAACGACCCGGCGACATCGTCGTCGCCTCCATTCACTGGGGAGGGAATTGGGGCTACGACATCCCTCGTGATCAGATCCGGTTTGCCCATCAACTCATCGATGAGGCCGCTGTCGATGTCATCCACGGGCATTCCTCTCATCACGCCAAAGGGATCGAAGTTTATCGGGAGAAGCCGATTCTCTACGGCTGCGGCGACTTCCTCACCGACTATGAAGGGATTGAAGGATATGAAACGTTCAGGGACGATCTGGCGCTGATCTACCTCGCGAAGATCGATCCGTCGTCTGGAAAGCTCGTTCGATTCGAGATGGTCCCTTTTCAGATGAAGCGCTTTCGGCTCTATCGCGCATCGGAGGAAGATGCAAGGTGGTTGGAGGAGATGTTCAACAGAGAGGGCCATCCCTTCGGGACCTGGGTTGAATTGAAAGAAGACCTTTCGCTTGCGCTGCGATGGAAGGGACAGGGAACACAAAGGTAAGATCAGGCGGACCTTCCGGCGGAGCATTTAACTCACCCAGACATGTTTTTCATTCGCCGATGCTCCCCCAAAAGGGGTGTAGACCTGTTTGTTTCAAATCGATATTCTAAAACAAGAAGGGTGGCAGATCATCACGAATAAACGAGGAGGAGATCCCATGAACAAGGTAACGTTTGTTCGAAAAGTACAAGATGCTCTTGAAAAGCGGATAAACCTCGATCGAGACCGGACGGAGCGGATGATCGGCGCCGTTTTCTTCGCCCTTTCTGCGCGTTTGACGCCGGATGAAGGGGAGCAGTTTATTGCGCAGCTCCCGACGGAGCTGAAAGCACTCTGGTATCATGAAGTCGCGACCCGGCTGGGTCAGGGAGAGAAGGCGATCGTGAAGCTTTCAAAAGATCAGTTTCTTGAAAAGATTCAAACCGAGGGACATCTGGCGTCGTCGGCGGATGCGGAGTTCATTGCGCGATGCGTCATCCATGTCCTCAAAGAGGCGATCAGCCCTGGAGAAATGGAAGACGCGGTCGCTCAGCTTCCCTCCGATTTGAAAGCGTGGGTGTCGGCCGCGTGACGCTGAGATCAACCGGCCGGCGGGGGTTCTTGTTGGAGGAGGAAAATGGAGGAGAGACATTCACAGGGAGAAACGCAGGTGGCGCATGATCGTCGCGAGCCTCTGGTCCGGATTCCCGCAGACGGCGTCACATTGGAAGGGGCGCTGGAGATTCCTGCAGAGGCGGTAGGGGTCGTGTTGTTCGCCCACGGCAGCGGCAGCAGCCGGCACAGCCCCAGAAACAACTTTGTCGCGCAGGTGTTGCGCGCTGCCGGGGTGGGGACACTGCTGTTTGATCTGTTGACTGAAAAAGAAGATCGAATTTATGAGACCCGTTTTGATATTGATCTGTTGACCCGTCGGTTGATCTCGGCCACCCGCTGGTTCACTGAACAGCCTCAGCATCGCGGCCTGGCGGTCGGCTATTTCGGATCGAGCACCGGCGCGGCCTCGGCCCTTCGGGCGGCCGCCGCGCTCGGCCCGGCCGTCGGCGCGGTGGTTTCGCGCGGGGGACGGCCCGATCTGGCGGGGAGGGCGCTCCCGCACGTTCAGTCTCCCACGTTGCTGATCGTCGGCGGCGATGACCTCCCGGTCATTGATCTGAATCAACAGGCCTATGATCAGATGAAGGCGGAAAGGGGATTGAAGATTATTCCGGGCGCCACCCATCTGTTCGAAGAGCCGGGGACGCTGGAAGAGGTGGCGCGGCTGGCGGCCGATTGGTTTCAGCGACACCTTCATGTGAAAGAAGGCTGATCTTTTTTTCGGAATGCATGATAATAGATACAAAATACAACGGATCGTCATGAATCGACACAAAGGAATCTCCGGTCCAATCAAACGAAGCGCTCTTTCCGAAGGAAGGCGCCCTTTCGAGGGGGGTACCTTCGACGATCTGAATCGAAACATCCCCCTCTCGGAAAAGCTCAGGTCGATCCATTCGATTCTGCAAGCTCGGATACCGTTGATCGATCGGATCGCCGTTGCGGTGTACGATCCGAAGACCGACCTGCTGAAGACCTTCATCTACAGCAGTCGCGAAGAGCATCCCCTGATTCACTATCAGGCGAAATTGGCCGAGGCGGGCTCCTTGCGGGCCATCTTGCAGTCCGGGCGTCCCCGCGTGGTGAATGATCTCGCGGTTTTCGCCAAAGGGGAGCATGAGCATACGAAGCGGATCGCGGGACAGGGATTCGGATCGAGCTATACCCTGCCGGTTTACTTGAATGGACTCTTCCTCGGATTCATTTTCTTCAACTCTTATCGGAAAAATATCTTCCGGCCCGATACCCTGCAGGAGCTTGACCTTTTCGGTCATTTAATCTCGTTGATGATTACCAATGAGCTATCGACCATACGGATGATGGTCGCGACGATCAAGGCGGCCCGGCACATCACGGCCTACCGAGATAGGGAGACCGGGGGCCATGTCGAGCGGACCGCCCACTATGCGAGACTGATCGCCAAAGAATTGGCCCCGAAGTACGGTTTCGACGACCCATATATCGAGTATCTTTTTCTATTTTCCTCCTTGCACGACATCGGTAAAATCGGCCTCCCCGACGCGGTCCTCAAGAAGACAGGCAAGCTGTCCAAAGAGGAAGTCGAAATCATGAAGAGCCATGTCCGGAAAGGCTGGGAGATCGTCGATACGATCATCGACGATTTCGGGCTGGATACTTTTCAGCATTTCAATATGCTGCGCAATATCGCCGAATATCACCATGAAGCTGTCGACGGAACCGGGTATCTTCGCGGGTTAAAGGGAGAGGCGATTCCGATCGAGGCGCGGATCATTACCGTCGCCGACATCTTCGACGCACTGACCAGCCGACGGTACTACAAGGAAGCGTGGACCAACGAGGAGGCCTTTGCGGCATTGCAGCGGCTGGCCGGCCTTAAGCTCGATCGAGACTGTGTTGAGGCGCTCGCCCGGAACGCCGGGGCGGTGAAGGAGATCCAGCAGCGATTCAAAGAGGAACTTCTGGAGTAGCGCTATTTTTCCTACACGATTCCGAGGCGCTTCTTGTGGCTCCGCTCTTTTCCATTTTTGAGAGAGGCCAAAAACGAATTGAGCGGGAGGGCGTTGAGGATATCCGATCGCTTCGCCCAACCCCGACGCGCCGTGGCGATCCCGAACTGAAGATAGGAGAGGTGGTGGATGTGGTGCGCGTCGGAATCGATGACGAGCTTCACTCCGGCCTCGACCGCCTTCCGGATATGTTCATCTTTTAAATCGAGCCGGTCGGGAAAGGCATCCACCTCCAGGGCGGTTCCGGTTCGCCGGGCGGCTTGAATCACCGCGTCGATGTCGATGTCGACCGGCTCGCGCTTTTGGAGAATGCGCCCGGTGGGATGAAAAAGGATGTCGACGTGGGGGTTCTCCATCGCGCGGATCACCCGGCGGGTCATCTCCGCCCGCGACAGGCCGAAGTGGGAGTGAACGGCGATCCCGACAACATCGAGCTGGGCGAGGGTCTCATCATCGATGTCGAGGCGGCCGTCTTTGTCGATGTTTACTTCGGCCCCTTTCAGGAGGGTGATGCCGCGCAACTTTTTGTTCACCGCATCGATCGCGGCCATCTGTTTGCGGAGCCTCTTCTCATCCGACCCTTTCACCATCGCGAGGCTCTTCGTATGGTCGGTGATCGCGAGATACTCCCGCCCCAAGCGCTTCGCCTCGGCGGCCATCTCTTCGATGGAATGGGCCCCGTCGGTCCAGTGGGTCTGCGTCTGAAGGTCGCCGCGTAAGTCGTCATAACCGATCAACTTCGGGAGTCTCCCCGCCAGGGCCGCCTCGATCTCGCCGGTCTCCTCCCGAAGCTCGGGGGGGATGAAGGGAAGGCCGAGCGCGGCATAGACCTCTTCTTCGGTTCGGCCCGCGATCGGCCGCTCTCCTCGAAAGACGCCGTATTCGCTCAGCTTGAGACCTTTTCCGATCGCAATCTTGCGGAGGTGAATATTGTGCGCTTTGCTCCCGGTAAAGTAGCAGAGGGCGGCGCCGAAGCTCTCCTCCGGAACGACGCGGAGATCGACGTCGATCCCGCTCTTGATCTTAATACTCGACTTCGTCGGTCCCTTCGCATGGAGGTAGATCACCTCCGGCATGGAGACGAAAAAGTCCATCACCCGGCCGGGATCGTTCGAGACGGCGAGCAGATCGCCGTCTCCGATCGTCTCCTTCCAGCGGCGAATGGAGCCGGCGACCGCCAACCGTTTCACTCCCGGAACCTTTTCCAAACGGCGCTCGATGTCTCGGATCACCGGGAGAATGACTCCGATCGGGTATCGGCTCCCGCTCTTTTTAAAAAAGGAGATCCCTTTGAGAATCTTCTGCTCGCTCTTCTCGCCGAAGCGAGGGAGCGGATGGATATTCCCCTCCATCGCGGCGCGCTCCAGATCGTCGACCGTCCGAACCCCCAGCTGATCGTAGAGGAGTTTGATCTTCTTCGGCCCGAGCCCCTCGATGGAGGTGAGGTGTTCCACATCGACCGGCGATTTTTCTCGCAACGCCTCGTAGTAGGGGAGCTTGCCGGTTTCGATCAGGGTCACCAGTTTCTCGGCGATACTTTTTCCGACACCGGGGATCTCTTCCACCGCTTTGATTCCACCGCGCCGGTAGATCTCGTCGAGTGGGGCGTCGAGCGCTTCAACGGCGTAGGCCGCCTTCTCATAGGCGCGCGGCTTGAAGGGGATCTCTTCCATGTCGAGGAAGAAGGCGATCTCCCGCAGGATCTCGGCGATCTCAGCGTTTCTCATACTCGGCTCCTGGCCGTTCTGTCGATTTGATTCACCGACATCACTGCAAATATGAAAGAACGGCCGGTTGATCGCAACACCTCTTTTGGGGGGTTGCCCCTCTCTTCAAATCTGGAGGAAGATAAAACGGAACCGATCGGAGGTAGGGGAAAAAAGATGAAACCACGCAAGCAGACCCGAACGATCTCTCGGATAATGGTGCCGACCGATTTCTCGCCCGGGTCCGCCGAGGCGCTCGAATATGCGATCGCGCTGGCCAAGCGGTTAAAAGCCGATCTCATCTTGGCGCACGTCATCGAGCCGTTTCCATACAATCTGGTGGAGGGGATGGCCTTTTCCGACTACGGAGAGCGCCTGACACCGCCGGCACGACGCCTTCTCGATCATCAATCGAAACGGGCCATCAAAGAAAAGATTCCGGTGAAAACCCGACTGATCGAGGGGGCGCCTTTTCGGGAAATCATCAAGATGGCCAAGCGGGAAGGGGCCGATCTGATCGTGATGGGGACGCACGGCCGCACCGGGATCGACCATTTTCTTGCCGGAAGCGTTGCGGAAAAGGTGGTGCGCCTCTCTCCCTGTCCGGTTCTGACCGTTCGATCCGTGCCGGCCGCTCCAAAGCGAGGAGGGGCGAAGCGAGGTCACAAGGCAGGGTGAGGAAGGGGAATGTTCTGAAAAATAACGATCTAACACGTGGGGGACCGCCATGAAAAAAGGAACGAAAAAGAAAGAAGAGACATTCAAGGGAGAACAGACCGCGCCGATGGTCAATGACCAGGCGTTTCATCAAGCGATTGCCGAGAAAGCGCACGAGCTCTACGAAAAAGGGGGCCAGCGCCACGGACATGATCTGGAAGATTGGCTCGAAGCGGAGCAGTTGGTCCTCTCTGAGAAGAAAGGGGAGAAAAAACTGTCCAGTGTTCCACCGACAAAATGAAACCGGTCGAATCTCAGAAGCAGAAAAAGGGAAGGGGGGGCCATGTCGCTCACGCTTCAATCCTCAGCGTTCCCCAATCAAGGTGAGATCCCACGGCGCTACACCTGCGACGGAGAGGAACGCTCCCCTCCACTGGCCTGGTCCGGTCTGCCGGAGGGAACGAAAAGCCTCGTGCTGATCGTCGACGATCCGGACGCGCCCGATCCGACCGCGCCGAGAAGGACCTGGGTTCACTGGGTGCTCTACAATATCCCGCCGAGTGCCGCCGGATTGCCGGAAGGGATGCCTCCCCGGGCCTTCCCGAAGGGAGCGTTGCCGGGACTTAACGATTGGCAACGCACCGGCTACGGCGGCCCTTGTCCTCCGATCGGCCGGCATCGCTACTTCCACAAGCTCTATGCCCTAGACATCGTTCTCCCCGATCTGGACAGACCCACCAAGGCGGTTGTGGAAAAGGCGATGAAGGGGCATATCCTGGCGCAGGCGGAGCTGGTGGGGACGTATGAACGTTCTTAATTTTGGAAAAACTGGGCGCTCCGGAAGCTAGGCGATTGTTCTACTTCTGACGGCAGGGCTCTCCGGGATATTCTTCTCTGCTCAAGGTCGGGCCGAAGTGTCTTTGGAAACCATTCCGCTTGTTTCCCCTTATGTGACCGACCGCTTTGGGACGATCGTCTTCTTTCTTGCCGAGGGGCGGGACGGAGCAAAAGTCATTACCCCCGGAAAGAAGCATCTGGAAATTGATAAGTCCAACCAGCGCCTCCAAGCCTTCGATGAGCGGGGCCGGCGGGTCTTCGAAGCGCCCGTCTCCACCGGGAAGCCGGGGATCGATGAAAAAGGGCGGGAGAGTGCGGAGACCCTCTCCGGTATTCATCGCATTATTGAAGTCAAATCCTCTAAACGTTGGTCGAAGGATCCCCGGGTCAAAATGCTGAATTGGATCGGCCTCACACCGGGCATCGAAAAAGGGATGCACAGTCTCAATCCAATCGGCGAATTTGCCGGTTATGAGAAACGGCTTGGACAAAAAGCGTCCCATGGATGTATCCGTTTAAGCCGCGAGCGCAGCCGCCGTTGGTGAAGTGGATCGGAGAAGAGTGGAAAACAGATCCGCTCATCGTCTATATCTATGATCCACCGCTCCGCATCGAGGCTCCGTCGGAAGAGAGTCATTACCTGCTCTTTCTCGTTCTTCAGGAAGGAATCTACTCCTATGATCCTCTCTCAGACGAGGCGATCCCCATCGTCCGTCGAGACGGAGCAGCTGTGGGGCGCCTGATGAAGCGGGGAAGCTTTCTTCTCTACAAAAGAGAGGTGGAAGCGTGGCATCTCATTCAACCGTGATTGCCACGGTGAATGAGAAGGGGTTGAACTGAGAGCCATCGAAAATGAAACCGGTTTGGGTCTAAATAAGGGGGGAGGAAGTCGATGGACATTCCGCGTCGAGTTTTGATGGGGACCGATTTTTCGGACTATTCGAAAGAGGCGTTTGATGATGCGGTTCTCTTGGCAAAACAGTTCGGCGCCGAGCTCTATCTGCTTCATGTCTTCGATGTGCCGACCTACATTCCCGGTGTGGCGAGCGTCGCCGGGCCGGAGGTCTTCGAGTGGATCCGGACTTTTCGGGAAGAGGAGCAGAAGAGATTGGAGACCCTTGCGGAGGAGGTTCGGAAAAAGGGGGTGACGGTTCATCCGATCTTAAAAGAGGGGGTTCCCTTTCGGGAGATCCCCAAGACGGCCAAGGAGGTTGCTGCCGATCTGATTGTGTTGGGGACCCATGGCCGGACCGGTTTGGATCGTCTCATGATGGGGAGTGTGGCCGAGCGGGTCGCTCGACGGGCTCCTTGTCGAATTCTCCTGGTGAGGCCGAAGGCGTTGATCGACAAGGGTGGAGAGAATCTTTGAAAGAAACTCGATTCCACCTTCATCGAATTTGCATTCTGGCGGCTTAATGCGTTTCTGGCGCGATCGGGATGACTCCCGCCTTAATCAAGGCGTCGGTCGACGCGCGCGCCTCTTTAATTTTCCGAATCGCCCCTTCCAGCAACTGCTCCCTGGTTTTTATCAGCCTGGCAATTCCCTGTTTCTGCGCCTGCATCGCCGTCGCGGCGGCGATCCGCGGGACCACTCCCCACTGTTCCATTCTCGGCAAGATCGACTCCTCGTGAAGCCCCTGCTCCTCCGCGCATCTTGCCAGCTCGTGAGCCGCGGCGAGCGCCATCTCGTCGGTAATCGTTCGCGCACGCACATCCAAGGTGCCCCGGAAGATGCCGGGAAAGACAAGAGAGTTGTTCACCTGATTCGGAAAGTCGCCGCGACCGGTGGCAACAATTCTGGCTCCGGCTTCTTTGGCCTCCCACGGCCAGATCTCCGGGACAGGATTGGCGCAAGCAAAAAGAAGGGCGTCCGAAGCCATCGTCTTGACCCATTCCGGCGTGATGATGCCGGGGCCTGGCGTGGAGAAGGCGATGCAGACATCTGCGTCTTTTAAGGCTTCCGCGATGCCCCCCTTCACCCCTCTGGGATTGGTCTCCCGACAGACCCGCCATTTCTCGGCGAATTTTTCCTGTTCATACTCAATGTCGAGACGCTCTTTGTGGAGCGTTCCTTTACTGTCGCAGGCCACAATTCCTTGCAGGTCAACGCCGCTGCTCCTCAGCAGACGGTAGACCGAGACATTGGCGGCCCCCATCCCGATCATCGCGATACGAATCTTCCCGATCTCCTTCCCGACCATCTTGAGCGCATTGATCAACCCGGCCAAAAGGGCCGTCCCCGAACCTTGCTGGTCGTCGTGCCAGACGGGAATGCTCATCTCTTTTCTGAGCGCGTCCAAGATCCGAAAGCACTTCGGCTGGGAAATATCTTCCAGATTGATCCCGCCGAAAGAGGGTTCCAGAACCTTCACCGTCCGGACGATCTCATCCGGATCTTTGGTCCCCAGACAGATCGGGACCGCATCGATCCCTCCCAAATACTTGAACAGAAGCGCCTTCCCTTCCATCACCGGTAGACCGGCTTCCGGACCGATATCGCCGAGCCCCAGCACCCGTGTTCCGTCGGAGACGATCGCGATGCTATTGGCGCGATTGGTCAACTCATAAACCTTCTCAGGATCTGCTTGTATCGCCTTGCAGGGGGCCGCCACACCGGGCGTATACCAGATCGTGAAATCACGCGGATCGCGGATGGGACACTTCGGGAGCGTTTGCACTTTTCCGTGATACAGGGCATGAAGTCGCATGGCCAGCTGAGCCGGCTTCTGCGCCTTAGCAAACAACTCTTCTCTCGTTGGCACGGTCGGCCTCCTTATGCGAGCAGGACAGCGATAATCCCCGTGAGGAAGACGCCATCGAATGTCCCCGCCCCTCCGATCGAAACAATCGGAGCGCCGAGGCTTTGAAGGTTTTTAAGGTTCATTAAGTCGCCGCCGATCAGCGTTCCCAGGCTGCCTGCGATATAGGCGAGCGCGGGGTTCGGCGCTCGGGTGAGAAGCAGCGCGCGATCCCCGCGATTAAAGGAGGAACAAAGGTCGGAATCACAATACCGATCCCCCGCACCTGCTTGGCAATCCATTATGCGGCACGGCGGCGCGCTGATACTTCTTGGCGCACCGGGGTCCCGCTTTCCTGGAGCTTCTCTTCCTGAGCTTCTCTCTCCAGCATCAAGGCGAGGGAAGCTTGGGAGCGGGCTCGATTGGCCATCACCAGAGGATCGACCAGATTTCCGCAGGAGGAGCAGCGCGCCATGACGACCTTCCCCTGTTGGGTCCATACACCTTCCGTCACCATCATCCCATGACATCGCTGACATTGCATCGCTTCCTCCCTGATCATGCGGTTTGGAGTCTCTGTTTCCTCTTCGTCCTTATCGTGCGACCTATCGATAAGAGATGATGCCATTCTGACCGAGTGCATCAGAGCAGACAACCCCACGAAAGGGGCGTTTTCTATATCAGCGGAATTTTCTGGCTTCAACCGGCGCGAACGTGCTGCCGCGGAATATACTTAGGCAACACGGGCCGTTCCGGAACCTGATATTGTATCTCTCTCAAACAAAAAGTCTTGCCGGGCGATCGTTACTTCAAGCTCTCCTCCTTGCCGCCCCGCCTGCTCGTCCGGGCTTTCCGGCTCCCCAACCTCTCCCAGAAGCCCCTCCGCAATCGGAATGCGGAAAATCTCTTTAAACCCGCTGTTGACAAATTGACCGTGGAAAACCGATCCAGGGCCGGGTCGCTTTTGTTGTTGTGTCCCTGGATGACAAAGAAGTAACCGCTCAGATTATCCCGCTCCCCCTCGATTTTAAGGGTTGCATCCAGCGTGAAGTGCGGGGTGCAGAGATAAGTATCGGAGCATTGACCTGATCCGCCATCGGGGAGGGTCATCGTACTTTGGCCGGTCTTATGAAATCCATAACCGGGTTGCGAACGGTAAGAGAGTGCCGGAACCTGATCGGTTCCATCATCCAGTTCCACGGCAGGCGCTTGCGCTTCACCCAGGGTAATAAGACATACAAACAAACCACCTATCAAGGCAAAATAGGAAATGGCTTGTTTCATCACGATCCTCCGTTCAATTCCTACTTAAAGTGATCGGAAACATGTTGCCGGTGAAGCTGGCCGTCGTGACGAAGTAGAAGCGATTCGGATTGAGGGTATCCCAGGCACCGTCTTCGGGACGGGCCGGCGGGGTACCGCCGGAGGTCACCAGCAGAAGGCGCCGCTCTTGAAGCCGGTGGCCGGATCGTCAACAGAAGTTACAGCGCGACTTCTCGACCCCCATACCTTCGATGGGATGGGTGCAGATCCTGTGATTCTCACCGCCGCCCCAGGCAGGAAGGGATAAACCTTCCTCTTGGGGCACAACGGACAGTCATCTCCGGCTTTCAATTCCGGATGGGCAACCGTGACTCTTTCGCTCCGGTGAAGGCCTCGATCTTGTTTCTTCCGTGCCCTCGGGAGAGAGGGAGCGCGTTTGCGTCCGGTATTGACTCATTAAGATGGGCTGTGAAATCATCAATGGGAGAAAGGAGACTGAGGATGACGACACCCAAACAAAACGTGATCGCCTCGATTAATACGGCGAAGGCCAATCTGGAGCGGGCGCTGATCGAAGTGGAGCATCTGCCGTCGTTCGATCCGGGGGCGTTTCGCTTCGCGGCGCATGCCATGGGCAATTATCTTGCCGTGGTGCAAGGCTCTATTCAACTGCTCTCGCGCGAGCTGGAAGATCACCCGAGCGCCACGGTTCACAGGTGGCTTGATGGGGTGCAACACGCCAGCAATTTAATGACGCAGATGATCGGCCAGCTGTTGCATTCCTCGTCGACGGCCGAGCTGAAACTGGTTTGCTCCAAATTCGATCTGGCGACGTTGGTGCTGAACGCGTGCCAGCTTTATCAACACCTTGCCGGCGAGAAGAATATCGGCGTGACCGTCGAATCGAGCCTGAGAGAGGCCGACGTCTGGGCCGACGGGGTGGCGCTCGCCGCCGTGCTCGACAACCTGCTGTCGAACGCCGTCAAGTTCTCCCCTCCCGGCAAGCGGATCGTCGTCCGGCTTTTCTCCGAGTCGGCTCATTTCGTTTGCAACGTCCAAGATGAGGGCCCCGGATTAAGTGAAGAAGATCAAAGGAAGTTATTTCAGAGAGGGGTCCGGCTCAGCGCCGTGCCGACGGGGGGCGAGCCGTCGACCGGGTATGGTTTGGCCGTCGCCAAGGAGTTGATCGATCAGCTCGGCGGAGAGCTTTGGTGTGTAAGCCAGCTCGGCGAGGGAGCCTGTTTTAGTTTCCGCTTGCCGCGTTATGTTGAAGATAAGCACGGCCCTTCTCAATCGAAGACCGACTCAAAACCTCCGGCATCGTAATCCATTGTGATGTGTCCCGCCTTACCCCACATTCAAAATCCGTGCGTGAACTATTTTTTATCGCATTGTAAGGCCGCCCCCCCTTGTCACCTACATCTTTTCCCAAATAGAATGAGCCATCGTTCCATCAATGCGGATGATCTCCAATCGTGAGCCAACCGACCATCCGCACGAATACCTGATTACCTTTTATACCAGAGTGACCACAACGGCCACCTTTCCTTAATGTTTATCTGTAACGTCCGAAGTATCCGCGAGTCGCGATCCGTTCATCGCGTTCATGCGCCGTCTTTCCACGGGGGGTTCTCGGACGAAGGAAGGTATCCGATTCCGAGGGTGAGCGCTCCACCCGATCAGGGGAAGGTTTTGGCTTAAAGACAACAGATCGCTATCTGCAGAGTAAGGAGAAAGAGTATGCCGTCACAGATTGAAAACTATGGTTTCATCGGCGATATGTACGGCGCGGCGCTGGTGTCGCGCGACGGATCGATCGATTGGCTCTGCATGCCGCGCTTCGATTCGGATGCCTGCATGGCGGCGCTGCTCGGCCGCGACGAGCACGGCTGCTGGCTGATTCACCCGGGGGCGGAGGTCCGCCGCAACAGCCGTCGCTACCGGCCGGGGACGATGATCCTGGAAACCGACTTCGAATGCGACGGCGGGGCGGTTCGCATCACCGACTTCATGCCGATCGGGCTCTATGCCCAATCGGTGATTCGGATCGTCGAAGGGCTTGAGGGAGCCGTCCCGGTCTATGTTTGGCTGGCCGTCCGTTTCGGCTACGGCCGGAGCAAGCCTTGGATCGAAAAAACGGACGGCGGGATTCGGCTCACGGTCGCTCCCGAGTCGCTGATCCTCCGCACGCCGTCCGCCGTCGAATGCACCGAGCACAACGTGCGCGGCCAGTTCACGGTAAAAAAAGGAGAACGCGTGCCGTTCGTGCTGTCATGGCAGGCGGCGCATCTCCCTCCCGCCGATCCGCTCGACCCGATCTCGGCGCTCGCCGAGACCGAACGATGGTGGAAGGAGTGGTCGGGGCGATCCCGTTATCGCGGCGCGTACAAAGAGGTCGTCGACCGCTCGCTCATCGTTCTCAAAGCGATGTCGTACGCCCCGACCGGCGGGATCATCGCCGCGCCGACCACCAGTCTTCCCGAGGAGGTCGGCGGGGTCCGAAACTGGGATTATCGTTTCTGCTGGCTGCGCGACGCCACCCTCACCCTCCGGGCGCTCATGGCCGGCGGCTATATCGATGAAGCGATGGCCTGGCGCGCCTGGCTGCTGCGCGCGGTCGCCGGAGCGCCGGAGGAAACGCAGATCATGTACGGAGTCGCGGGGGAGCGCCGATTGACGGAGTTTGAGGCGGAGTGGCTTCCCGGCTACGAAGAGTCGCGTCCGGTCCGGATCGGCAACGCCGCCAGCGATCAGTTCCAGCTCGACGTCTACGGCGAGATTATTGAGGCGATGTACGAGGCGCGGCGCATGGGGATGCCGGAGGGTTCGGGACGCGCCCAGCTGCGCCAATTGATGGAGTTTCTCTCCACCGCGTGGCAGCGGCCCGACGACGGCATCTGGGAGGTCCGCGGCGGCCGGCAACACTTTGTCTATTCCAAACTGATGGCGTGGGTGGCGGTCGATCGCTACGTCCGCTACATCGAAGAGTTCCTCAAACCGGAGGATGAGTTTCACGCGATGCTCCCGACGATCCGCGCCCTCCGAGATCGAATTCGTCGGGATATTCTCGAGCATGGTTTCAATCCGAAGCTCAATGCCTTTACGCAGGCATACAACAGCGACGCGCTCGATGCGACCGCGCTGCTGATTCCGGAGATCGGATTTTTGCCGGCGAGCGATCCGCGCGTCCAGGGGACGATTCGGGCCGTGGAAAGGGAGCTGTTGCGCGACGGCTTCGTCCTCCGGTACCGGACCGACAATACAAAAGACGGTCTCCCCGGCAGCGAAGGGGCGTTTCTTGCGTGCAGCTTTTGGTTGGTCGATGCCTACGTCTACTCAAACCGGCGGAGCGAAGCCGAAGCGCTCTTCGAGCGGCTGCTGTCGCTGCGCAACGACCTCGGCCTCCTTTCCGAAGAGTTCGAGCCGAGGACGGGCCGGCTGATCGGAAACTTCCCGCAGGCCTTCTCACATCTGGCGCTCATCCAATCGGCGCGCGTTCTCGGTATGGAATAGATGTTGTAATGGAGAAGATCGTGAGAAAGCCAACGTGGGGAAAGCCACGGAAGGGACGGAGACAGACATGTTACAAGAATTGAATGAAGGCGGAGCTTCACTAGATCGCTATTGAGACGAGGAGGATTTATGAAGACGGAAGAGTTGGAGCGGTGGCTCGCCCGGGTGCCGAAAGGGAAAAAGAAGATGCCGGCGCTCAAGGGGGTTCGGGGAGAGATCAAATTCGAGGCGGAGGACGGGGCTGGCTCCGATTTCCAGCGGGTGGAAGAGGTCGCCTGTCTTCGAATCGAAGAGGGTGAAGTGGAGCTGACGAACCATTGCGATCAAGCGCAAGCCGTCTTGGTATGCGATTCCAAGGCCGAGGTCGCACGGTTGCTGCGCGGCGAGGCGCATCCGATGGTGGAGGTGCTGCAGGGACGGATCGCGGCGCAAGGCGATCTGGAGTTGGCGCTGAGGGTCATCCTCGATCTGCGGGGCGGCTCTCCTTTTGCCGAACAAAAAGGGGTGCGGAAGGAGAAAACAAAATGAGCCAGACGATCAGCATTCTAGACGGAAACGCCTTTGTCGTCAGCGATTTGCGCGGCGACATTGAAGCGACGCCCGCCGATACCACCGGGTTGTTCCTCAACGACACCCGTTTTCTATCCCGCTGGGTCCTGACGGTCGACGGCCGCCGGCCGAACGTTCTTTCGACAGACACCCTTCACTATTTCCGCGCGCAGTTTTATACCACCCTCTCCACCGGAACCATCTACGTCGACTCGGACATGTCGCTCGTGCGGCGGCGGGCGGTCGGAGACGGGTTCATGGAAGAGATGATCATCGCCAATCACGGGAAAGAGCCGAAAACGCTTCAGGTCCGGATCGAGGCCGGCTCCGACTTTGCCGATCTCTTCGAGGTCAAAGACAAGCTGGCGAAGAAGGGGGAGCTTTATCGCCGGGTCGACGCCGATAAACTGGTGCTCGGTTACCGGCGCGAACGCTTCGTCCGGGAGACCTGGATCAAAAGCAGCGCCCCCGCCGCCCTGGAGGAAGGGGCGCTCAACTTTACCGTCGAGATCCCCCCGCAGGAGATCTGGAGGACGACGATCGAAGTGATGGCGGTGATCAATCCGGCGCGCCAGACGCGGCCGCGCGTGAAGTACACCCCTGAAGACATTGAACCGCGGCCGGAGCTCGGCGAGAGCTTGGAAGCGTGGATGGCGTCGGCGCCGCGGCTTAACGCGTCATGGGAGCCGATCGGGCAAACCTATCGGCAGAGCCTCCTTGATCTCGCGGCCCTTCGGTTCCGATCCCCTCTGAATCCCGATCCGGTTCCGGCGGCCGGCCTCCCCTGGTTTATGTCGCTCTTCGGCCGCGACAGCCTGATCACCAGCTTCCAGGCAATCCCCTTTGCTCCTGAACTGGCGGCGTCCACGTTGCGCCTCTTGGCTCTTTTTCATGGACGGGTCGACGATCCGTTTCGGGATGAAGAGCCGGGAAAAATCTTGCATGAGCTGCGTCTCGGCGAGATGACCGCCTTCGAGGAGCGTCCCCATTCGCCCTATTTCGGCTCCGCCGACGCCACGCCGCTCTTTCTCATTTTGCTGGAGGAGTACGAACGGTGGTCGGGAGACCGGAAACTCGCCGCCGCGCTGGAGCGGGAAGCGCGCGGGGCGATCGACTGGATCGATCATTTTGGAGATCGAGACGGCGACGGCTATGTCGAATATGAGCGGCGCAACAAGGAGACCGGTCTTGAAAACCAATGCTGGAAAGACTCCTGGGATTCGATCGCGTTCGCCGACGGGACCCTGGCCCCTCTCCCCCGCGCCACCTGCGAGATCCAGGGGTATGTCTATGACGCCAAAATGCGAACCGCCCGTTTGGCTCGCGACGTCTGGGACGATCCCGCCTGGGCCGATGAACTTGAGAATGAGGCGAAGGCGTTGAAGGAGCGGTTCAACCGGGACTTCTGGATTCCGGAGCGGGGCTTCTTCGCCCTGGCGCTGGATGGACAAAAGAGGAAGGTCGACTCGCTCACATCGAACATCGGGCATCTCCTCTGGAGCGGCATTGCCGAAGAGGACAAGGCCGATCAGTGCGTCCGGCACCTGATGGGGGATGCGCTCTTCTCCGGCTGGGGGGTTCGGACGATGGCCCGGGGGGAGGGCTCCTTCAATCCGATCGGATACCACGTCGGCACCGTCTGGCCCCACGACAACTCGATCATCGCCTGGGGCCTGCGACGCTACGGTTACAAGGCCGAAGCGGCGCGCCTATCGCTCGGGATCTTGGAGGCCGCCGTTTTCTTTCGGTATCGACTCCCTGAGGCGTTCGCCGGTTATCCCCGTGAGATGACGCAATTCCCGGTGGAGTACCCCACGGCGTGCAGCCCGCAGGCCTGGGCGACCGGCGCCCCCCTTCTTCTCATCCGCACCCTCCTCGGGCTCGAATCGGACGGACGGCACCTGATCGTCGATCCGGCGATTCCCGCGCCGATCGAGCGGCTGGAACTTCTCGACGTGCCGGGCCGGTGGGGGAGGATGGATGCTTTCGGCCGGGCGCGACTTGCCGCCGCCGCCTGATCGTCCAGCCTGAGGGAAAGCAGGCATTTTTGCGTATCCCGGGCAGTGTTGTCTGAAGGAGGAGAGGATGAAGCTGTTTCTCTGGGTCGGATCTGTTTTCCTGATTGGGAGCATGCTGATCGGATGCACCGCCCCCCAAAAGGGGATCATTCAGGAGGAGGGCCTTCTCTCCGCCGCTGGGTTCAGGGTTCTTCGCACGGATGATCCGCAGAAGCGTCGAAACCTCGCGATTCTTCCCGCCCACCGGCTCGTCACCGAGACCAAAGAGGGGGTGGTCTATTATGTCTACGCCGATCCGACCGTCTGCCGGTGCATCTACTTTGGCGATGAGGAGAGCTACCGGGAGTACCGGCGCCTCGCTCTCGACAGACGCGTATCCGATCAAAGGGCGATGAAGGCCAATCCGGATCAGCGGGTTGCGTTCGACTGGACGGCGTGGGGGGAGCGGGGTTGGTGGTTGGAATAAGGAGGCACCATGAGAAATAAAAATCCTATTCGAGAGAATGTCGGCCCCCGATTCAGAACCGAGGAGGGACTCGGCATTGCTTCTCTGCTGGCGGTCCTCATCTTCATGCTCGAATCGTGCACTACACTCGATGCGCACTCGATTCAATACGCCGGGGCGCCCCGCTTTCCAGCGAGCAACCCGGACAGCGTGAAAATTCTGCGCGAGGAGCCGACCGGTCCCAACGAGCGTCTCGGCGAGATTGTTGTCGACGCGTCGGTCGATCCTGCGCCGTCTGTGTCGAAGGTGGAGGAGAGACTGCGTACGGAAGCAGGGAAGTTGGGAGCGGATGCAGTCGTTGTTGTGTACGACAGCATTCAGGCGCTCGGTGTTTATGCCATGACTCCTTGGTGGAATGGAGCCGTGCCCACGAAAGAAGGACGGCAGCTGATCGGTGTCGCAATCAAGTACCTGGGGCCTCAGACGGAAGAACACGGTTGATCTCTCCGGCGTCCGTCGCATCGATGATCGGCTGCGCATCCGGGAGAATGAACGATCTCTCTTTTTGGAGGAGACAATGAAGAAGATAAAAACGACAAGTATTATTTTGATTGCCCTGATTGGGCTGACGGTCGGTGGGATTTCCCTGGCCGCCGACCAGGGAGCAGGTGCCGGTCCTGTCGTAATGGTTGAGAAAACCACGGTGACGGCCCAGGTCAAGGCGATCGACAAGGCGAACCGACTGGTGACGCTTCAGACCCCCGATGGTCAGACTAAAACCATTCAGGTCCCGGAAGAGGCCAGAAACTTCGACCGGATCAAGATTGGGGACAAGGTGACGATTGATTACCTTCAGACCATGGCCGTGGCAATCAGAAAGGCCGGGGAACCGAAGCCGCCGTCCGCGAGAGCGACGGTGGAGGTGGCGCCCAAAGGGGAAAAACCGTCCGGCAAGGTTGTGAAGACCCATGAAATGACGGCCAATGTCGAAGCGGTCGATCCGGCCCAGCACACCGTGACGCTGAAGGGACCGGAGGGAAACTCACAGACCTTCGCCGTCGATCCACGGGTGCCGTTGGAGAAAATAAATGTCGGCGACAAAGTAGATGTCCAGTACACCGAGGCGTTGGCGCTTAAAGTGACAAGCCCTTCCTAAGCGGAAATCCAGTGTCGGGGAGAATCCAATGTTGGATCTCCCCGACAGGACGGTCTCGCATATTAACCCACAACATCGGTAGGGAGGAAAAGAACGATGAGAAGCATTAAAAGAATTCTATTCGTGTCCACAGTGCTGCTCCTCATCTCGTCTGGAGCAGGCGCTTTCGCGCAAGAGAGTGACCGATGGGAGCTCACAATCGCTCCCTACGTATGGTTTCCCAACATCCAAGGCGATGTGACCATCGGACAACAGACGGCGGACCTCGATCTGGGGGCCAATTCCGGCATCGAAAAAACCGAAACTGCAGGGGTGCTGCAAATGGAAGTGAGGTTCGGACGATTCGGCCTTTTTCTCCAGCCGAACTATTTTAAGCTGGACGACAACCAAGACGTTCTGCGGACCAACGTCGATCTCACCATGAAATTTTGGATGCTGGAGTTCGGCGGCTTCTTCCGGCTCGTAGAGTTGGGAAAAGGGAGAAAGCACCTGGGGGGGATCGATCTGCTGGTCGGGGGAAGGTACTGGGGTATTTCGACGGAGGCGCATGTCTCTTCTCCTTTGAATATTACCGAGAGAGGGGAGAGCGCGCATGTCACCGAACCGTTCGTCGGACTTCGACTCTTGAATTATTTTAACGACCACCTTTTCTTCAAGGCGCGCGGGGATTTCGGTGGATTCGGTGTGAGCAGCAACGACACGAAATCGAAATTTACCTGGCAAGCCATTACTTCGTTGGGATATCAGTTCAACACCATCGGTGTTGAAGCGGGATATCGGTGGCTGGCGATCGAAATGGAAAACGAGAGCTTGCCCTTTAGTAACGAGATTGACCTCGACTTCGAGGGACCGTTCGGCGGCGTGGTATTCCGATTCTGAGAACAATATTGCGATTGAAAGAAACAGATAAGGCGAATCGGATGGCCTATCCGTCTCTCTATCAGATCAACACACCGGTTTTCTTGACACGGCTCTCACGAAGCCGCGGGAGGCCCGCCACGCTCGACGACATCCCCGACTCGGATTTGGACGCCCTGGCGGCGAGGGGCTTCGATTGGGTCTGGTTTCTTGGCGTCTGGCAGACAGGCCCAACGGGCCGGGAGATTTCCCGCTCCATCCCCGAATGGCGACGGGAATTTCAAGCGTTGCTTCCCGATCTCTCGGAGGAGGATATTACCGGCTCCTGTTTTTCCGTCGCCGATTATTCGGTCCATTCGAGTATCGGAGGAGATGCGGCGCTGGCCCGTCTGCGCGAAAGGCTAAAAAAAAGAGGGCTCAAGCTGCTGCTCGATTTCGTTCCGAACCATACGGCACGCGACCACCGATGGGTGCGGCAACACCTCGATTTTTATGTGTCGGGTGACGAAGCAACGCTGGCCCGGGAGCCGGGGAACTACACCCGCGTGAGCGGATCGGGGGATCGCGCCGATCGTGCCGATCGCATTATGGCCTACGGCCGCGATCCTTATTTCCCGGGATGGCCCGACACGTTCCAGCTTAATTACGGTCATCCCGCCGTGCAGGAGGCGATGATTGCAGAGCTACTGAAGGTCGCCGCCCGTTGCGACGGGGTCCGCTGCGACATGGCGATGCTCCTGCTTCCGGAGGTGTTCGAGCGAACCTGGGGAATTAAGGCGGCGCCGTTCTGGCCGAAGGCGACGCGCGCGGTTCGGGAACGTTATCCCGAATTTCTCCTCATGGCCGAAGTTTACTGGGACCTGGAGTGGACCCTCCAGCATCAGGGGTTTGATTACTGCTACGACAAGCGGCTCTATGATCGATTGAGGGAGGGCCAGGCCCGGCCGGTGCGGGAGCACCTCCGGGCCGGTTTGGATTTTCAAGACCGGTTGGCTCGTTTTTTGGAGAATCATGACGAGCCGCGGGCCGCGGCCGTTTTCCCCCCCGAAATGCACCGCGCCGCCGCGGTCATCACCTTCTTTTCACCCGGTCTTCGTTTCTTCCACCAGGGAGAGCTGGAGGGGGATCAGAAGCGGATTCCGGTCCATCTGCGCCGGGGGCCGGAGGAGCCGATCGATGGAGAGATCTCCCAATTCTACAGTCGCTTGCTCGCCTGCCTGCGGGAAGAGCCGTTCCGGCAGGGAGCGTGGCGGCTCCTGGAGTCGGTCGCCGCCTGGGAGGGCAACGGAACCTTCGACCACTTTATTGCCTATGGATGGTCGGGACCAAACGGCGCGCTGAGGCTGGCGGCGGTGAACTTTGGTTCCACCCAGAGCCAATGCTACGTGCGGCTTCCTTTTCCGAAGCTGGCGGGCCGCATTTGGCGTCTGCAAGACCGGATGGGGTCGGCCGTTTATGACCGAAACGGCGACGACCTCTTGAACAGAGGTCTCTATCTCGACATGCCGGCCTGGGGTTACCACATTTTTTCTGTCATTGAGCCCGACGCTTCTGTCGGCACGAATTCCTTCAAATGAGAGGAGTTTTAAGATGGAAAACAATCAAACCGAAGAGCAGAAAAGAGTGGAGGAAGCGTCCGCCCGGCGACAGCCGTGGAGAAAGTGGGGGCCCTACCTGAGCGAGCGGCAGTGGGGGACGGTGCGGGAAGATTACAGCGAATCAGGCGACGCCTGGAGTTATTTCTCGCACGAGCAGGCCCGCTCCCGCGCCTACCAGTGGGGAGAGGATGGGATTGCCGGAATCTCCGACGACAAACAACAGCTCTGCTTCGCCCTCGCCTTTTGGAACGGACGGGACGCGATCCTCAAAGAGCGGCTCTTCGGTTTGACCAATGCCGAGGGAAACCATGGCGAGGATGTGAAGGAGTATTACTTCTATCTCGACAACACCCCGACCCACTCCTACATGAAATATCTCTACAAGTACCCGCAGGCTCCCTTTCCTTACGCCGACCTCGTCTCCACGAATCAAGGAAGAAACCGAGGCGACTTCGAATACGAGCTGCTCGATACGGGGATTTTCAAGGAGGACCGCTACTTCGATATCTTCGTCGAGTATGCCAAGGCATCCACGGAAGAGATCCTGATCAAGATCACCGCCCACAACCGCGGTCCCGAATCGGCGTCGCTTCACCTGCTGCCGACCCTCTGGTTCAGGAATACCTGGTCGTGGGGGGAGAACGTCCTGAAGCCGAAACTTCAGCAGATCCACCCCGGCGAGGGATGGGGCGTCAGCGCGATCGAGGCGTTCCACCCCGAACTCGGCTTGCGCTATCTCTACTGCCAAAGCGCTCCCACACTACTCTTCACCGAAAACGAAACAAACAAACAGCGGCTTTTCGGCACCGCGAACGCTTCCCGGTATGTCAAAGACGGAATCAATGACTATATCGTGAACGGGCGAGAAGACGCGGTCAATCCGGGAAAGAAGGGGACAAAGGCTTCGGCCTATTATCGGATGGAGATCGGTCCCGGCCAAGATGCGGCGGTTCAGCTGCGCTTGATGAACATCGTGCCGGCCGACGTCCGAACACACCTCTTCGGAATTCCTTTCGAAGAAATCATGGAAACCCTGCGTCGGGAGGCGGATGAATTTTATCGTGCCATTACCCCTGCATCGGTCGGAGAAGAGGAGGCGCGCGTGATGCGCCAGGCGCTCGCCGGGATGCTCTGGTCAAAACAGTATTATCAATATGATCTGAGCCAGTGGCTTGATCAGCATGACGCCGGGCCGAGACATGGGATGCGGCGGCCGATCCGGAACCAGGATTGGTTCCACATGATCAATGAGGATGTGATTTCCATGCCCGACAAATGGGAATATCCTTGGTATGCGGCCTGGGATCTTGCCTTTCACACCGTGGCGCTCTCCGCCGTCGATGTCGATTTTGCCCAGGAGCAGCTCGATCTGATGTTGCGCGAATACTACCTCCATCCCAGCGGCCAGATCCCGGCCTATGAGTGGAACTTCAGCGATGTGAACCCGCCGGTCCATGCCTGGGCGAGTCTCTTCGTCTATCAAACCCAGAAGAGGTTGCGCGGGAAAGGCGATGTCGCCTTTCTGAAACGCGCCTTCAACAAGCTGCTCGCCAACTTCACCTGGTGGGTGAACCGGAAAGACCGAGAAGGGCGGAATGTCTTCGAAGGAGGCTTTCTCGGTCTCGACAACATCGGCGTCTTTGACCGGAGCGCGGCGCTCCCGACCGGCGGACATCTGGAACAGGCCGACGGCACCGCCTGGATGGCGATGTTTTGCCAGAATATGTTGGAAATGGCGGCCGAGCTCGCCGCCGAAGATCCGGTCTACGACGATCTTGCCCCCAAGTTCGTTGACCATTTCCTGCTGATTTCATCGGCGATGAATCGGATGGGGGGCGGGGCGACTGGACTTTGGGATGAAGAAGACGGTTTCTATTATGATAGCCTTCGGCTGCCGGACGGCCGTGCCGTGCCGCTCCGGGTCCGGTCAATGGTCGGCCTCCTTCCGCTCTGCGCCACCACCGTGGTGGAGCCGTATCAACGCGAACATCTTCCCCATCTTTTAGAGCATGCGTATCGCCGCATGAATCAGATGCGTCAGGCCTCGGCGATCCATCCGACCGGCCCGGGGCACCTCGGCGTCGGCGGCCGCGGGATTCTGGCGCTGGTGAATCCGCACCGGCTGGTCCACATTTTGTCCCGGATGCTCGACGAGGATGAATTTTTGAGTCCCTATGGCCTGCGCTCCCTCTCCCGTTACCATGCGGAGCATCCCTACACTTTTTATGTCGACGGCCGGACCTACCGGGTCGATTACCGACCGGCCGAATCGGACTCCGGGATGTTCGGCGGCAACTCCAACTGGCGCGGCCCGATCTGGTTTCCGGTGAATGCACTGATCATCCGGGCCCTGCTCCAGTTCTATCTCTATTACGGAGACGACTTCAAAGTGGAGTGCCCGACCGGCTCGGGAAATCGGATGAATCTTTTCGAAGTCGCTCGGGAACTCACGACGCGGCTCACCCGCATTTTCCTCCCCGATGCGCAGGGCCGACGGCCGGTCTATGGGGCGACGGAGAAGTTTCAGACCGACCCGAATTGGCGGAACCATCTCCAGTTCTATGAATATTTCCACGGCGACAACGGCGCCGGTCTCGGCGCCAGCCATCAAACCGGCTGGACCGGCCTCATCGCCCCATTGATTCAAATCTTCAACACGATTGATGCGGAGAGCTACCTCGAAGCGGGAAAAAAGATCGGGGTGACCGAAGTCGCGGCGCGCCGGGCGGCCGCTTAGCGGATAAAGGAATCATCGGAGAGAGAAAATGAAATTCGGCGCGATGCTCGCCCTGGTGTGTTTGGTGATCGGCGTCGCGGCCCCTTCTGCAGGGGCCGCGGATGAAAGCGACAACGGACTCGACCCGACCAACCCGCTCACCCGGCTCAGCCTGAAATATCAGTATCAGAATCTCCCCCCATCGGAGGAGGACACGTTACACAACGGGACGCTCAGAGGGGATCTGCTTTTCAAGGAAAGTGCAACGTGGGGTTGGTCGACGCGGCTCGAACTTCCCTTGATCGTCACCGATCAGGTGAGTCGCGACAACCCGGACGGCGGCGCCGAATTCGGATTCGGCGACGTTCTGACCCAAGCGATCATCATCAACAGACCAAGCGACACGTTCGCCTGGATGGCCGGGAGCCAGTTTATCTTCCCGACGGCGAGTCAGGATCAGATGGGAGGGGGGAAGTATCGGATTGTGCCGAGCGCGGCGGCGCGGTGGAGTCTCCCCCGCCAGCGGAAAGGGAGCTGGTTCGCCCCGCTGGTCCGTTACGATGCCGATGTGGCCGGGGCGGACGACCGCAACCGGATCCGAGAGCTCCAGTTTGCCCCGATTCTCAATCTTACGTTGGATCAAGGATGGTTCCTGAACTTCTATCCGAGCAGCGACATCAGGTACAACTTCGCCTCCGAGCGGCCGGGCGACACGGGGAAATGGTTTGTCCCGTTCGATTTCCTGGTCGGAAGAAACTGGAGCAAATCGACCTTCGGGACCCTGGAGGTCGCTTTTCCGCTCGTGCAGCAATATCAGGTTTATGATTTGAAAATCGAAGCTAACATCTACTTTCTCTTCTTCTAGGGCGGAATGATCTCCCGGGTCATGCCGAGCATCCAAGAAACGCCGACCGGGTGAAAGTGAGGACAAAATGGAAAAGGAAAATATGGGCCAACCGGCGAAACGATCGAAGCTGACGACCTATGTTCTGGTCGCTGCCGCCATCGCCGCGATCGGTGGGATTCTCTTCGGTTTCGATACGGGGGTTATCTCAGGCGCCATCCTCTTTATCGTGAAGCAGTGGAACCTGACGCACAAGCAGGCGGAGCTCGCGACCAGCTCGGTCCTGATCGGCGCGATCTTGGGGGCGCTCGCGGGAGGGGCCATGGGGGATCGCCTGGGCCGCCGTCTCTCGATCATCTATGCCACCGTTCTCTTTCTGGCGGGGACGTTGATCGTTTCAATCGCCGACGGCATGACCTCCTTTCTGGTCGGCCGGGTGTTGATCGGCGCGGCGATCGGGGTCGCCTCGTTTATGGTGCCCCTTTACATTTCCGAATTAGCCCCGGCGCACATCCGGGGAAGCATGGTCTCGCTGAATCAGTTTGCGGTGACGGTCGGCATTCTCGTCTCATACGGGGTCAATTATTATTATGCTTCCACCGAAAACTGGCGGGCGATGTTCGCGGTCGGCGCGCTTCCCGGCCTCATTCTCCTCTTTGGGATGGTTGCCCTTCCCGACAGTCCCCGATGGCTTTTCTCGGTCGGGCTCCGGGAGGCGGCGGAAAAAGTATTGCGGAAGATCCGGGGAACGCCGGAGGTGACGGAGGAGCTCGCCGAGATCGATGAGGCGATCCGCTCG
>SCUR01000320.1 GCA_004297235.1 Candidatus Manganitrophaceae bacterium
GCTCCAGGGGCGCAAGGAGCCCGACTACGGCAGGGGGGCGAAACAGCTGATCCACGAGAACAGCAATATCTGCCTCCACTTCCGCTACGAGCGGGGAAATATCGAGGAGGGATTTAAGGCGGCGGACTTTGTCTTCGAGGACGCGTTTTTTTTCCCCAGCGCCCAGCACTACCCGATGGAGCCGCACATAAGCATCGCCAACTTTGACGGCGATAACCTCACCATCTGGAGCTCCACGCAAAGCCCGTTTCCCGTCCGCCAGGAATTATCGCGCGTACTCGGGATTCCCTTGAGCCGTATTCGGCTGGTCGTTCCCTATGTGGGCGGCGGTTATGGATCGAAGGGCGGCATCAGGACCGAGGGCATAGCTGCGCTCCTCTCCCGCCTCGCCCGCAGGCCCGTGCGTGTCGCCTTCAGCGCCGAGGAGACTTTTAAGACGATTTGTCAGCCGCGCGCCAAGGTGATCATCAGGACGGGCGTTAAAAAAGACGGGACCTTCGTCGCCCGCCGCTCGGAGATCTACCTGAATGGCGGCGCCTACGCCAATTCCGGGCCGTCGGTCACCGAAAAGGCGGGCTACCGGGCCCACGGCCCTTACCGCATCGCTCACGTGTTGACGGATTCCTATTCGGTCTACACCAATACGGTTCCGGCCGGGGCGTTCCGCGGCTTCGGCGGGCCCCAGGCGGCGTTTGCATATGAGTCGCACCTGGACATGATCGCCCATCGTATGCACATCGACCCGCTGGATCTCAGGATGAAAAACCTGCTGGAAAAGGGTGAAGAGTACGCCGCGGGCGATACTCCCATCGACTGTGATCTCAAGGCGGCGATAAAAAAAGTCGCTGAGGAGATCAGGTGGGGAAAGAAGGATGAAGAGATAAATGGATCAAGGGATAAAGGGTTAAGAGTCAAAAGGGGAAAAGGAATCGCCTCAGCAGTCAAGGATGGCGGCGGAACCAATAAACCTGCCAATGCCATGGTCAAGATTATGAACGATGGGAGCGTTCTTTTATCCTCAGGCTCCGTGGAGATCGGCCAGGGAATGCGCACTGCCTTCCTGCAGATCGTTGCCGAGGAGCTCTCGGTATCTCCCCAGGAGATTCAATTTGCCGAGTTGGACACTCACTACACCCCGTTTGACAAGGGGACCAACGCCAGCAGCGCAACCTCGGTGATGGGGCAGGCGGTGCAGAAGGCGGCCCGCGATGCTCGCGAGCAGCTCCTGTCGGCGGCCTCTTCGGTGCTTGGGACGGAGTCGTCGAAGCTGGAATTAAAAGACGGGGGCGTCGTCGCGCCGGAAAAGAAGCTGAGCTTGCGCGAAGTGATGCACCGCTATTTCGCCGATACCGAAGGCGAGATCGTGGGCAGGGGATTCTTCAAGGTTCCTCGCGACGCCAACGTTCCTTTGGGCTATCCCTCTCCGTTCTGGGAGATTGGGTTCGGGGCCGCGGAGGTGGAAGTGGACGAGATGACCGGAGAGGTGAAGATCCTCAAGTACGTCTCGCTCACGGATGCCGGAAAGATGATTCACCCCTTACAATGCCACGGACAGGATGAGGGCGCGGCGATTTTCGGTCTGGGTCAGGCCCTGTTTGAAGACCTTATCTATCAGGACGGTCAGCTCGTCAACCCCAACCTCGTGGACTACCGTCTTCCCAGGTTCCCGGATCTTCCGCCGTCATTTCACACCCACATTCTCGAAGAGGGAGGAGGGCCGGGACCCTACGGCGCGAAGGGGATGGGAGAAGGGGGGATCCTGGCGGTCGCGCCGGCGGTCTGCAATGCCGTCTAAGC
>SCUR01000321.1 GCA_004297235.1 Candidatus Manganitrophaceae bacterium
GATCTCTTCGAAGAAGCGGGCGACGTTTTGGATCTTCACCTCCTGCGCCGTCGTCATCCGCTCGGCGTACTGCTCCAGCAGCCCGCTGCGCCGGATGAACTCGTAGAGAACCACCCCCGCATCGACCTCGCGCGCCCGCTGAAGCGACGCCTGCAGATCGCCCAGCAGCTTTTGAAGCGTCGCCATCGCTTCGGCATTCTCCGCGGGGGCGAGGGACACTTCGCCCTGCCCCGTCTCGATTCCCTTGAAGATCTCATAAAGACTTTGGTTCTTTCTGCGCGCCAGGGTGTTGCATCGGGCAAGGGTCTCGTCGGGGAGACGATAGAGCTCCGAGGTGGCGAGGTAGTAGAGGCTGCTGCTGTCGTGGAAGTCGGCGACCGCCCGCATGAAGGCGATCAAGAGGCGGACCTCCGGCCGCGAGTAGAGGCCGCGATTGCCGGTGAACCGGTAAGGAACGCCCCGGACGTTGAGCGCCCGGAGAAACGAATCGGCGTCGGCATTCGCCCGGACGAGAATCGCAAAATCGCCGAAGTCGCGCCCCGCTTCATGCTCCTCGGCGATGATCCGCGCCACGGCGTCGGCTTCGGACGAGAGGGTGTCGAAGTGAAGATGAACCACCGGCGGGTCGAGGAGCGACGGCGCCGGATCTTCGACCTGAGCGATGAGCCGCTTGTCGATCTTCTCCTGCACCTCCAGACGGTCGGGGTTGTTCTGCTGGATCAGCCGGTAGGCGGCGTCGAGGACCGGCTGGACCGAGCGATAGTTTTCGGTGAGGACCACCCGCTTGGCGTCGTGATACATCTTCCCGAAACCGAGAATGTTCGAGATCGCCGCTCCGCGAAACTTGTAGATGCTCTGATCGTCGTCGCCGACGACGGTGATGTTGTGGTGGCCGTCGGAGAGGAGCCGAACGAGCTGGAACTGGGCGAAGTTGGTGTCTTGAAATTCATCGACCAGGACATACCGGAATTGCGACTGAACCTTTTTGAGAACGGTCGGATTTTCTCGAAGCAACCGGAGGGCCAGAAAAACCTGATCGCCGAAATCGATGCAACCTTCCTTCATCAACAGGGTCTGGTATTGCCGATAGGTCTCGGCCAGCTCCTTCTCGAACGCCGCTTCTTCCAAGAGCGTCGGATCGTCGGGGGTCGCGAGCGCCTTCGTCAACCGCCGGTCGGCGTAAGAAAGATAGGCCTCGGGGCTGACATCCTCATCCTTGGCGCGGGAGAAGAGGGAGAGGAGCGCTTCGATATGCTTGGTCGGGTTGCCGAGAGGGCGAAAGGCCTTCAGCGGAAATTCAAAAAGATGCTTTCGAAAAAAGATCACCTGCTCCGGCCGCGACAGCACCCGAAAATCGGGGGTAAGTCCCAACCGCAGCCCGTGCTCCCGGAGAATCCGATCACCGAAGGCATGAAACGTCGAGAGGGTCACCCCGGTATAGCCGTAAGGGACGAGCTGATCGACCCGCTCCTCCATCTCCTTCGCCGCCTTCTCGGTGAAGGTCAGCGCCAGAATTTCATGCGGCTTCGCTTTTTTGGTCGAGATGAGGTGAGCGATCCGGCGGGTAATGACGAGGGTCTTTCCGGTTCCCGCGCCGGCGATGATCAAGAGCGGCCCTTCGCCATGCTCCACCGCTTCCTGCTGCTTCGGCGAGAGGGGACGGGCGCCGGCTTCCAATCCGAGGGTCGATGAGGGCTCCATCCGAAAAATGTAATGAAACCGGCCGGGGAAGTCAACGAAAATTCGGACCCGATGAAACCATGCTGGTCCGGACTAGACCGCGCCTTGCGATCGAATCCGATCAATCGCCTCCCGAAGGGTTTGCTGGACGCGAACGATCTCATCATTGTTCTTGTAGGCGTGGCGCGGCCAGAAAAATCCCTTCAAACCATCCCCTTTCCGGCGGGGGACAACGTGGATGTGAAGGTGCGGGACACTCTGACTGACACGGTTGTTGATCGCAATGAAGCTCCCCTCGGCCGCCATCCCCTCCTCCACCGCACGGGCCAGCAACTGCGCGCTGCCGAAGAGCGGCGCAATCAGACCGGCCGGAAGATCGACCAGTGTCTCATAATGGACCTTAGGCGCCAAGAGAAGATGCCCGACAAAGAGGGGCCGATGGTCGAGGAAGGCGAAAGAGACCTCGTCCTCAAAAACGGGATGGCTTGGGACTTCCCCCCGGATGATTTTGCAGAAACCGCAATTGCGTTCTGTCTTGGACATTTGAGAATCCATCCCGAAACCTTGATCTTTTTCCGGGACGGATTATACAGGAGTGGACTGCTCAAAGAAAGGAAAAGGCGGGATTGCGCCAAAAATACTCGATCCCCCCCAGAGAGGATCGCGCAGTTAACGCAGTGAAACAGGAGGCGTTCTTCACCGGTCCCGCTAAAACCGGTTTGTGCGCGATCGCATCCGCTCACAGTGAAAGATCGGATACCATCACCGGCAAAAAAACACGGACCGAGCGGCTCCTCAGAGCCGACGATGTCAATGGTGGCCGGCCTGCTCCTCGGGCTGACCGGGTGGAGGGGTAGGTACCGCCTCCGGTCGGGGCCGGAGAATCGATGCAACGACGGAAACGATGAGAATTCCGGCGATCACCGCAAGCGCGATGCCGATCGGCACCTTGTAAATGTCGGAGATCAGCATCTTCGTCCCGACAAAAACAAGGATGAGAGAGAGACCATAATGCAGATAATGGAAGAGCTGCATGATGCCGGCCAGCGCAAAGTAGAGGGCGCGCAGTCCCAAAATGGCGAAGACGTTCGACGTGTAGACGATAAAGGGGTCCCGCGTAACCGCCAGGATGGCGGGAATCGAATCGACGGCGAAGATCACGTCGGTCGTCTCAACCAGGAGAAGCACGACGGATAAGGGGGTGGCCCAACGCTTCCCCTCTTTTATCACCCAAAAGCGGCTCTCATGATATTCGTTGGTGACCGGAACAAACCGGCGGAAGAGCCGGAGGACCGGATTCGCTTCCGGGTGAAGCTCTTTGTCTTTCTGGAAGGCCATCTTGATGCCGGTGATGATCAGAAAGCCGCCGAAGAGATAAATCATCCAATGGAACTTTTCAATCAGGGTGATCCCCGCGGCGATAAAGATGGCGCGCATGACGAGGGCGCCGAGGATCCCCCAGAAAAGGATCTTGTGCTGGTAGATCGAGGGGACGGAGAAATAGGAAAAGATCAGCAGGAAAACGAAGAGGTTATCGACGCTCAGCGATTTTTCAATGACATAACCGGCTAAAAACTGGAGCGCCGTCTCCGGACCGAGCCAGAAATAAATGAGTAGGTTGAAGAGGAGCGCCAGGCAGATCCAGACCACGCTCCACCCCAGCGCCTCTTTGAGGCGAACCACATGGGCCTTTCGATGAAACACACCGAGGTCCAAGGCCAACATGATAAGAACGAAAAGATTGAAAAGAATCCACGGCCACATTTATTTAACGAATATCTGCTTTCTGGCTTTGATATAAAGGCTAGCCGCCGCCCGGATGTTTCTCCCGGATGATCAGGACGGAGCAGGGGGCCTTCCGCGTCACCCGTTCCGCCACGCTCCCCATGACGAAACGGTCCATCCCTGTCCGCCCATGGGTTCCGAGGACGACGAGATCGGCCCCGATCTCTTCCGCGACTTTCAGAATCTCGACCAGCGGCGACCCTTCCTTAAAATAGGGGCGGACATTGACCCCCTGACGTTTCACCGCTTCCACCTTTCCATCCAGTTTTTTCGATTCCTTTTCCCTCAACTCCCGAACCCATCGGTCGACCTCCGGATGAATACGGGCCTCCCTTCCTTCCAGCGTATAAAACGGCGGCTCAAACACATGAAGCAGAAAAAGCTCTGCCGAGAAGCACGCTGCCAGACCTACGGCAGACTCGATCGCGTCGTTTGAACACTCTGAAAAATCGGTGGCGACCAAGATACGGCGGGGCGTCATCGTGATCCTCCCTCTCAATTACCGCCTGGGGGCTCTCTCCCCTCCTAAACGGTTTTTACCCACTCATCTTAACAGAAAGTGAATCGGAAGTCTTCAACCCATCGCGCGCTGGACGCGAGCGATCTCATCATGGTTCTTGTAGGGGTGGCGCGGCCAGAAAAATCACTTTAAGGCGTCCCCCTTCCGGCGGGGAACGATGTGGATGTGAAGGTGCGGGACACTCTGGCTGATTCGATTATTGATGGCGATGAAAGATCCTTCCACCCCCCCGCTTGACGCTTCACCATATCGACTCCCCTCCGGACATGTGAACCTTCATTTGGAATTGGATTATACAGAAGCGGTACGAAGAAAGGGAGAGCGGAAGCGTAAATTGCCTCGATATTTTTTGATGCGAAGGGGACCGGCGCGCGCAAGCCGGAGCTTCAAAAAACGGCAGCCCGCCCCGGCAGAGAGACCGGCGGGAGGAATCGATTCGTAACGGGGGAGAAGAGGACGAAAGCGCGATCGGTCCGGGATCATCTCGGACCGATCCGGCAAATCAAGATCTTCCATCTTTAGAACGGCCGAGTAGAACGGCCGAGGGAAGCGGTCGATCGGGGGCATTGAACCGACGGATCGCCCCCGGCCGCGGCGCTACATTCGATTGAATCGCGACCGCATCCGAAGACGCCAGGCGATCCGGCCGAGCCAGAGCATCCAAAGCACGGTGAGCGGGATCGCCAGAACCAGCCCGATAAAAAAGGCGGAGATTAAAACCCCCAGGAAAATCGTCAGAGCGAGAAGGGCCGTTAATCCGAATTTCAACCGCTCCAGCCGGCTCAACGGACGGAAGGCCGCTCCTCCCTGCCACGATCGCTCTCCGATCGTAATCCGGTAAACATCTCTTTCCTCTTCCGGTAAATTCTCAGACATCGAACC
>SCUR01000322.1 GCA_004297235.1 Candidatus Manganitrophaceae bacterium
GCCGCGAAGCGCTTCCGGGAAGATCTCTACTACCGGCTGGCGGTGATGCCGATGGTGATCCCGCCGCTGCGCGATCGGCCGGAGGACATTCCGTTGCTCGCGCAGCATTTCATCGAAAAATATGCCCTCCCCAACGGGAAAAGCCTGATGCATCTGTCGGAGGAGGCGCTGAGCATGTTGAAGAAATCTCCCTGGCATGGAAATGTGCGGGAGTTGGAGAATGTCATCGAGCGCGGGGTGCTCGTCTCCGAAGGCCCCGAAATCTTCCCCGAATCATTCCTGATCGACGAAGAAATTCCAACCCCCTCCTCCCCGTCGATCCCCCTTTCCCTCTCACGGGAAGAAGCGGTGCTGAAGGTGGAAAAAGAGCAGATCGTCGACGCCATCAAAAGACACAAAGGAAACAAATCGCTCGCGGCGCGCTCCCTCGGCATCGCCCGGGCCAGCCTCTACAACAAAATCAAGCGCTATCAGATCGAATCGCCGGGATAAATTCCTCCGCCATTTTCTCCATCCTCCTCTCTAATCCCCACTGATACTCTTAATGAGTCACCACGCCGTGCTTCGGCGCGATTCCGGCGCTGTATCTCCCCAGTCCGCCCCGGTATTGATTGTCCAACGACAGACGGCCGCACATGACCAATGACTTGGACACTTCGACACACCGCTGACAGAGAGGCGCCTCTCCTTACCCCCTTAATGGACGATAAGATTCTTCATTTCTCACCTCTTTCCGGCCAATTTCCACAAAAGGCATACCTCTTGCTCTTTCTGAATAATCGTCTCACCAAAACAAGACAGAGGGACATCGATGGTCTTCAATGAGACCTGGAAACGAAGAGACGCGATCAGACAAGAACGGTCCTCTCAGGGGTGCAGGAAACAAACTCGATCATTAGGTTTGCAAACATAATTAGGGGAGAAGGATATGAACATTGGACAACGAGGTCTCTGGAGGGTGCTGATTGCCCTCTTAACGATTTTTTCGACGCAGGGCTGGCTCTTCGCCGAAGAGGGCGACCATGCCCATCATGTTGACCAGATGCGCATGCCCGAGCGGGGCGAGCCGAGTCCAGTCCCAGCAGGAGCCGTCCGGCAGGCCGCCGGCCCGGAAATGTTGAACCGGCTTTCAGAGAAGCTCGACCAAGAAATTCAGCGGGCCGGAGGTAGCTTGGGGGGATTCACCTCCAGCGCCCAGGCCCATACGGCGATGCAGGGAACGCCGCTTCAAATGAGCAATGAAGAGACAGTCACGCAGGGCGGGCGTTGTCCGTCCGGCGTGCCGGTCAAGACATTCGATATCTCGGCGATCAATGCCGAGATCACGATCAACCGGTTTATGGATTTCTTCCCCGGTTATCTCTATGTCTTGACGGACGAGGTGGATAGAGTGCGGGCGGAAGAGAAAAAGAATGCGGAGGCCCGCAAGAGTGAAGAGCTCTTCCCGGCAGCCGCGGTCTCCCTCGGTCTTCAGGGAGATGCCATTCAGCCGCTCACCATCCGAGCGAATGCCGGAGATTGTGTTCGGATCACCCTTCGAAACAAAACAGAGAATGACGAGCCGGTCAGCATTCACATCCATGGATCGAGCTTCGTGGTCCGATCGACCGGTCAAGCGGCAACGATGACCAACAAAGACGCCCTGGTCATGCCTGGGAAGAGCCAGGAATTCGAGTGGTACATTCCCGGCGATGAGCCCGACAATGCCCATCACTTTCACAGCCACGCCGTCCGCGATCAGTGGTCGCTTGGAATGTTCGGCGCCCTGGTGGTCGAGCCCCGCGGGTCCAAGTATCTCGATCCCTGGACCGGCAAGGAGTTGAAGAGCGGCTGGATGGCGATGATCGAAGATCCGAACGGTCCCGACTTCCGGGAATTCGCCATCTGGTATCACGAGATTGGGGACGAGGTTTTCCGGATTCTCGACCGCAAGGGTGAAATGCTCGCCCAGCGCGATCAACTGACCGACGCCTACCGTCCCGGTGGCCGGGGACTCAATCTTCGAAGCGAGCCGCACGGCACCCGTCTAGCCCTTCAGGCAGAGCGGCACGGGATTCATGACGAATCGATGGCATACGGCTCCTATACCTTTGGAGACCCCGCCACCACCGTTCCCCGCTCTTATTTAGGCGATCCGACCAAATATCGGATGATGGGAGGATCGGAAATGGTCCACTCCCACCATCTTCACGGCGGCGGCGACCGCTGGCCGCGCTCACCCGAGGCGGTTACCAAGGCGGAGTTCAATTTCGCCGCCCTCTCCGCCGGAACCGGTCCGGTGAAGTTCCCACCGATCCGAACCAGCTCCGAGCGGCTCGACGTCCAGGCGATCGGAGCAGCAGAGTCATACACTCAAGTGATCGAGTGCGGCTCCGGCGGCTGCCAATACGGCGCCGGCGATTACACCTTCCACTGCCATATTCCTCAGCACTATGTCACCGGGATGTGGGGCTTCTGGCGCGTCTACAACACCCTTCAGATCGCCGGCTCTCAGGACGATCTGATGCGGCCGCTGGTCGAGCTTCCGGATCGGAAGGGAAAGATGAAACCGGCGGTCGATTCTTCCAAATTGATTGGAAAGACGGTCGATTGGTTCGGCGGACAAACGTTTTCGATCACCGCAGACAAGACCGATTGGAAGGCGAAACCGACCCAAGTTTCGATTAAAGATTGGGTCACGATGATGCTTCCCGCGCAGGGATTACCGGGCGGGAGCGACGATGAGCACAAACAAGCGGTCTCCCACGACGCGTCGGTGCTCAACTGGAAATGGGACGGCAACGTGGCGCTGAATGAGCCGGAGACCCAACAGGTCTGGGTGAATTACAAATCGCCCGCTCCCGGAAAACAGCTCCCCTTCCGGTTTGATCCAATCACCGGGAAGCTCTCCATCCCGCACCTTCGGCCTCACCTCGGAAAACGGGTTCTCTTCTCACCCGAGCACAACCCGGCGCCGTTCTTCGAACCGATCCGGGCCAAGGCGACCGAGCCGGCGGCTCCCGGATACAACGGTCCTTGGAGCCTCTGTCCCGATCGGGCGCCGCGGAAGTACTACACCGTCAACGGGATCACCCTTCCGATCACCTTGAAGAAGGCGACCGGCAAGACGCCGGCGATCGTCGATCCGGATGGTCTCCTCTATGTGCTCGAAGAAGAGGAAGCCGATGTCCGGAAAATCGACGACAAGAAGGTGCCATTGACGATCCGGGCGAACGTCTATGATTGCGTCGACGTCATCTACAAGAGCAAGATGGTCGACAACGCCCGGGTCGGCTACTCCAACAAGACCAACATGCACCCGCACTTCTTCCAGTTCGACATCACCGCGTCGGATGGGGTGATCATCGGGATGAACTATGAGCAGTCGGTTCGTCCTTTCACCCTCCTCAAACCGGAGGACAAGGGAAAAGGGCATGAGCATGATGGTCTTCCGGTGCCGCAGAACACGACCCTCACCAAGGATGTAAAAGCGGGGGAGTCGTCGATTGAAATCGCCTCCGCCGTCCGGCACATCGATACCCACGGCACCAAATTCGAGGCACCGATGTTCCACCCCGGCATCACCGTCGGCTTGAGCCTCGACGGGGTTGATACTTTCGAGGCGGTGAAGATCAAGGAGATCAAGGGAACCACCGTGGTCCTCACCGAGCCGGTGAAAAAGAACCACAAGAAAGGAGCAATCGCCAGCACCGAGTTCGTCCGCTATCGCTGGTATCCCGATGTCGATCTCGGGCTGGTCTTCTGGCACGACCATGTCTTCGGCCTCGACGGCTGGGGCCATGGGCTCTTTGCCTCGACCATCGTCGAGCCGCCCGGGTCGACCTATCATGATCCGGTCACCGGGAAAGAAGTCCGAAGCGGAACCGTCGTCGATATTCATACCACCGACCCGGTCTCCGCGAAGGTCTCGGGAAGCTTCCGTGAAATCGTCATGCAGACGATGGATTCCAACCCGAGAACGGCCGAGCTGATTACGGCCGACAACCCGATGGCGGGACGTCCCTCCGTGGATGGCACCCCGTCGGCCGTCTATCCTCCCCGGCTGAACAAGTCGGCGATGACCTACCTCAACGGTGGGGAAGCAACGACCGGAGGGGGATTTGGGTTACGGGTCGAGCCGCTTTCCGTGCGGCTGGCCAACAACCCGGACCCTTCGCAACTCTTCTCCAGCAAGGTCCACAAGGATCCAGAGACGCCGCTCGTTAAGGCGTATCTGGGGGATCCGATCGTCTTCAGGCACATCGGGTGCTGCAACGAAGTCCACACCTGGCATGTCAGCGGCCACTGGTTCCCGATGGAGCGGTATAACGGCGATTCGATCCCGCGCAACTCCTTCCACATCACCATCGGCGAGCGGTTGGATATGGTGATTCCGGCCGCCGGAGGTCCGCAGCAAATGGCGGGAGACTATCTCTACTACTCCGGTCGCGCCTCTCACTTTGCCGGGGGGGCCTGGGGACTGATCCGCGTTATGGACAAAGCGGATAAGTCCCTTCAGCCGCTGCCGTCGCGGGAAGAAATTCCGACCTCCGCAAAAGAGGTCTGCCCCGCGGATGCTCCGGTGAAGAACTTCAGCGTGTCGGCCATTGACTATGCGATGAAGTTCAACAAAGGGGTTCCGGAAGCGATGGAAGTCGATCTCGGTCGGAACCTCTCACTCGGCAACGGGAGCGGAAAGATCTACGTTCTCGATGACGAGGTCACCAAAGTCAAAGGCGGAATGCTCCAGCCCAACCCGATGACCCTCCGTGTGAACGTCGGCGATTGCATCAAGATCAAGCTGACCAACCGGATGGCCAAAGAGCGGGCCGGACTGCATGCCGACATGCTGGCGTTCGATCCGAAAGATTCCTACGGGGTCAATGTCGGCAACAACCCCGGCGATCAGACCATTGCGCCGGGACAAAGCAAGACGTATACCTTCTACGCCCATCCGGAATACGGTGAAAACGCCGCCTTGATCCAAGACTGGGGGAATGTCGTTGAAAACCCCCGGAACGGACTCTACGGCGCCATCATCGTCGGGCCGAGGGGATCGACCTATCGCGATCCGGCGACGGGAGCGGACATTTCGCTGAAAAACGCCTGGCAGGCCGATGTCATTGTCAACCGGGCGGTTCCGGGGAACGAGAACAAGAAGAACTATCGGGACTTTGCCCTGATGTTCCAGGACGAAGACAACCTGATCGGAACCAGCTTCATGCCGTATGCACAGAAGATCGGCGGGTTGATCGGAATCAACTACCGGGCCTCCATGCCGATGGACTATGCGGTGGAGAACGGTTGCAGCGTCGGAACCATCTTCCAATGTGTCTCCGAGAAGGGAGGCGTCAACACGCCGGTCCTGGAGGCGCACGCCGGAGATCCGGTCCTGGTGCATGTTTTCGGAGCGTCTAACGAGCAGGTCGCGGTTTTTGCCTTGGACGGACATGAGTGGCCAGCCGACAACTTCCACGGAGCGCATCTTCACAGCTCCTTCGAATTTGGCGGAAGCTCCTATCTCCGTATCGATCTGCGCGGGGGAGCCGGCGGGCCGCATCAGCTGCCGGGAGACTATGTCTACATGAACCATCGTCCGGCCTTTACCGACGCCGGTCAGTGGGGCATCTTCCGGGTTCTCCCCAAGGGAGATAAGAGCATCCAGGCATTGAACCCAATCAACACAGAGGTCCGACCTGTTTCGGTCAGCTCTAATGACTGACGGGAAACCTCTTGAAGAAAAGCAATGAAAAAAAGGAGGGGCCCTCAAAAGCCCCTCCTTTTTTTAGAACCGATTTTAAATCAGCGGTTGATTCTGGGAGGTTTGTCAGTCAATTGGCGGTAGATCGCATGGAATTGATCGTCGGTGAGCGCCGGATCGGAGAGCCGTTTGAGATCCTCCGGGCTGGCGGGAATCAGGAAGGCTTCATC
>SCUR01000323.1 GCA_004297235.1 Candidatus Manganitrophaceae bacterium
CAAGTTTTTCTCGAAAATGCCATGGGTGAGCGTGACCGCTTCCATATCACGATACTCCCTTTCAATGATGGACAATTCGCGGTCGGTGCCGATTGCCGCGAGCATCCTTTCAAAGCGGCTCCAAATATGGGGAAGGTGTTTCTCAGCGGCCTCTATCAGGGTTTTTGCTTTTGTCACGATGACAAAGGTATTCCAGAGATATCCTTTCATAAAAAACTGAAGAGCCGATTCCGTGTCTGGTTTTTCCAGGAATCGTCCGACCCGTCGCACATCCGGACCGAATTCTTCCTGGATCGGCTCGGTCGGCTCAATCCATCCATATTCTATTTCCGGACCTTCAGGTTGAACGCCCAGCAAGACAATTTCGCCGGGAAGGCGCTGGACCACCCTGTTCGCCTGCTCAACGTATCCCATGAACTGATCTTCTTCCCGTATGAAATGATCGGAGGGAAAGATTGCAACCCGGGCTTCGGGATCGGATTGAACGATATGGATCAGAGGCAATAAAACTCCGGGTGCGGTTTCCCGATTATAAGGCTGAAAGATCAGTGTATTCCGAGGTCTTCCGGAGAGTTGCGCTTTGATCTCCCGACCATGCCTTGGATTGACCACGATCAGCGTTCTTTCCCTGGGAATCAATTTTTCAACTCGGTGTAATGTATCTTGCAACATCGATTTTTTCCCCATAAACGCGATATATTGCTTTGGGGAGCGGCGTCGATACCGATACTGAATGAATTGTCTCATTCGAGTTCCTTCTCCAGCCGCCAGAACAATCCCCCACAACTGTCCCTTTTCCGAATCCTGGGATTGCATCAAGACTTCTCCGTTTTATGTTTGTCTGAAAACCTATTTCTTCTGATGGATTTACAGCATCTCTTCTTTATTTTCGAAATGAACCGGGGAGCGCCTGCTTTTCTCTCTTTTTGGTTCAGTGGTTGCCTTGATGAATCAGCCTGTGACGCAAAGACCGTGATGTTCTGCCCATAAAGGAATCATTCTATCTTATCAATCTCGGTGACCACTGCAGTCCCACCCAGTCTTGCCGTTTCGAGCCTTACTAAATCCCCCTTCTTAAGTTTCTTTAGAGCCCCCTGGAGGCGCTCAAATCGAATACCGGGATCGATACGATAAGAGCGCCTTATGCCGCTTTTTGTCTCCACCTGGATAATCTGCCTGCCGGGCCCAATTTCCGTGACCTTCCCGGTGATGGTTCCCGGATCCACGATGAGAACCGGCACATTGTTTGAATTTGGAAGGCTCTGATCCAAGAAGATTCCCGGGTTAACCTGATTTCCAGAAACCAGAGCATTTTGCGGGAATCCCGATAGTGCGAAGAACCCAATCAAGATTAAACAGACAAACAGCACGGATATCGTTTTCATAAGGCTCCCTCCTTATCTTGGCTCGCCGCCCCTTCTCCCCTCTTAAGGCGGATAATTCGGTATGAGCATCTTTTGGATTAATGTCTTTCCTTGTTAATATGCAATTTCTCTTTCTATTTCATCCTCTCTACTGCCCCGATCAACGGCTTAAGAGGCTCCATTCTTTCTGTCGAGAGGAGGGCCGCTGTACCTAACGTTCCGACCAAAAAGAGCAGTAAGAGTGCAGCGGCTAATGACCCGGATGTCTGTTTGGGGAACTTCATCCTTTGAACCAGCTTTGCCCTACAAAACGAGGTGTTTTTATACCTGTTGAGCCATCTTTCCTCCTTCGACCGGTTACCCACCTGCATTTCCTGAAAGCAGACCGAAGGGGTACTGCTTCTTTGAATGTCCGGCTTCCACCCCCCCTCATTTTTGAGGCGATAGGAAGGGACTCTTGCTTGAGGCTCCAGCGGTCGAATCTCAACCGGACGGTTGGTTTCAATCTCAAAGGGCCGACCCAGATCAAAGTTTCGATAATCGGCCTGCCCGAAAGCAGCAACGGCCCCTCCCAGAATTGATACGATGATCGATAATAGATAAAACACTCCCTTCTCCTTACCGGCGAAGATGACTATTCTCCTTACAACAAGATCATGCACTCTTCTATCTGAAAGCGAAGGTGCCGGAATACGGTTGCTCTATGGAGCTAAGAATGTTTCCGTTTACCCTAAATGCTTTTCATCTCTCACCTGATAGCAGGCCCAACAGTTCTCATAACGCTGGTTCCAGCGAATTGGAAGGAAAGATCAGGCCCGCAGCATTCGAAGCCCACTAGTAATGACGACGAATTCACTCACTTCATGCCCGACGACGGCCATCGGCAGAGAGAGGACGCCTGCAACCGCGCCGACAACAAATAGACCAATCACCAAGGCCGAGAGCGCCAGATTCTGTTGGACCACTGACTGAGTGCGCTTCGCCAGTTGCAGCGCATAAGCGAGTTTCTCTAAATCGTCGGCCATTAAGGCCACATCCGCGGTTTCCAGCGCCACATCGGTGCCGGCGGCCCCCATCGCGATACCGATCGTCGCCTCCGCCAGGGCCGGGGCATCATTGACGCCATCTCCCACCATCGCAACATGTCCATACCGCTCGGCCAGCTCCCGTACTTTGATGACTTTATCCTCCGGTTTTAAGTCGGCATAAACTTCATCGATGCCGAGCTCTCTTGCGATCACATCTGCTGTCTGAGGGTTGTCGCCTGTGAGCATCACCACCTTCTGTACACCGGCCCCATGTAAAGCTTGAATCGCTTTGCGGGCGTTCGGGCGGATGTTGTCGCGGATCGCGATCAGCCCCCAGGCAGCCTGTTCATCGCCGACGAGAACCACCGTTTTGGCTTGCTCTTGAAGTCGGAGAATATCGTCTTGAACGCGCTCCAGATTTATTCCCAGGCGTGTTGAGAACAAATCTGGTTTGCCGATGTAGACCATAGTATGCACTGAAGAGTGGTTCAAGCGTGCTGAGGCGCCCGCGCCGGTGAGTGCTCGGAAGTCATTTAATTCTGCTGGAGCAATCCCCCGGAGCTCGGCATATCGGATGATCGCCCGCGCCAGAGGATGCTCGCTACGTTGTTCAATTCCCGACGCCAGGGAAAGGAGCGCCTCGGAAGAGGCAATCCTGCTCGTCTCTGCGTCCCGGCAGAGGATCACGTCGGTCACTTCCGGCTTCCCCTGAGTTAAGGTACCGGTCTTATCGAGTGCGATAATCTTGATCTTGGCCAACTCCTCAAGATAGATTCCTCCTTTGATGAGAACCCCCATGCGGGCGCCCGTG
>SCUR01000324.1 GCA_004297235.1 Candidatus Manganitrophaceae bacterium
CCTTTACATACAAAGAGGTTGGTGGAACGCTGTTACGGGAGGCTTTCGAGAAGCCTCGGTTTATCATTTGACCTCATGGGAGAGGGTCAATCGGGGCGGTTTTTTCAGTGTCTGGTAGATCACGCAGTAGCGCTCGGTCAACTTCAGTAGGGTCGCGATCAGATCGGGGGCGGCGTCGGTCTCGAGCTGGAAGCGAAGACGAACCTCAGTAAACCCCACCGGCGTTTCTTTGTCAACCCCGAGGGTCCCGCGAAAGTCGAGATCTCCTTCGGCCAGAACTTTTCCGGATCGGATCGGAATCGCAAGCGCCGTGGCGACCGCCCTCAGCGTGACCCCCGCGCAGGCGACGAGCGCTTCGAGGAGCATATCGCCGGAGCAGGCGGCGGCCCCGCTCCCGCCGGTCGCCGGGTGAAGACCGGCCTCCACCAGCGCACGTCCTGTCGACACCTTGCAGGTGACCGACGCCTCTCCGAGGACTCCTTCCGCCGACAGGATCACTTTCGCGGCAGCCGGTTCCTCACGATAGCGCGCTTTCAACGGGGCTTGAAGGGTTCGGAGCTCGTCTGCGTTCATTTTTATTCCTTCTCGGTTGTTTCACGCTCCGAGAGCGGAGCTTCCTCCGGCCGGACCGGTTCCTTCTTCGGGAGCCGTTTCACCCGTCGCGCCGTCGTAATAAATCCGGAGTGGGCGACCATCCGGTGATCGGGCCGGACGCTGCGGCCGTCGATATTCCAGGTGCGCAGCAGCGTCTCGAACGTCTCGATGTCCGAGAACGCCGACTCTCTCCGGAGCGCCGCGACGACCAGCTCCACCTGAGGAACGGTCGGAAGGAACGATAGGAAGATCCCGCCGGAGCGGAGTTTCGAGACGGCATGCGGCACCACCTTGTGCGGCTCCGGCAGATCGAGGACGATTCGGTCGACCTCCTCTTCCTCGATTCCTTCGTAAATATCCTGCTGGCGGACGAGCAGCCGGTCGGTCGTGATCGCCTTCCCGAGATAGCCCTCGATGTTCGCCACCGCCCGCCGGGCGAAATCTTCGCGGATCTCATAGCTGACGACGCGGCCCTTTTCCCCGACCGCATTCAACATCGTCATCGTCAATGCGCCCGATCCGATTCCGGCCTCCACGACGGCGGCGCCGGGGTGAATATCGGCCCACATGCAGATCAGCGACAAATCTTTCGGATAGAGGATCTGCGCGCCGCGCGGCATGTGGAGGGTATACTCCGCCAGGGTCGGCTTCAGCACGTAGAAGCGGCTCCCGCGGGAAAGCGTAATCTCGGTCCCGTCCTCCAGGCCGATGATCGCATCGTGCGCGATGGTCTCTCCGCTGAATTGAAAAACCGCTCCCGCCTTCAGCGTCAGCGGGTAGTGATCCCCCTTGGCGTTGACCAGATGAATCGTTTCGCCCGAGAAGAAAAGCGTCATGGCGCCACCCGCTGCATCAATCGGCAGAAGCTGCAGACCGCTCCTTGCGTCGGCTGGCCGCACGACGGACAAGGATGCAGGTCGGCCGGCTTGGAAACGGTCGGCGCGGTCGGCATCGATCGCTGTCTTTTTAAAAAGCCGAGATAGAATTTATGTTTCGTTCCGGGGGAAGCCTCTTCGAGCCGGTTGAGGACATCCTTGTAAAGGAGCATCTTCGCCCCCTTCGACATCGGGCATTCGTCGACGATATAGTCGATCCGATTGAGGATGGAATAGGCGGCGATCTCCCGCTCCGCGAGGCGAAAGAGCGGCTTGACCTTTCTGGCCCAGGTGCCCCCCTCGTCGGAGAGGACCGGCGACTGTTTCTCCAAATACTCTTCTTGCCACTGCAATACATTTCCCAAAAGACGCGAGGCCTCATCATCCAGATTGTGTCCGGTGGCGACGACGGGGAAGCCCCGCTCCATCGCGATCCGGTTGAAGTGATACCGCTTCATCGTCCCGCAAGCGGAGCAGGCCGGCCGGGCGGTCTCCTCCGCGATCTCGATAACGCCGAGACCGTACGCCTCCTGGTAGGCATGGACGATCAATTCGACCCCGCGCGACGCCGCAAAGGCCTCGACCTTCTTTTGAGAGCGCTCCGAATAGTCGCCGATCCCCAAATTTAAATGAAGCCCGACGGTCCGGTAGTTGAGCTTGATCAGGACATCCCAGAGGGCGAGCGAGTCTTTTCCCCCGGAGATCGCCACGAGGATCTGCTCTCCATGGTCGAACATTTTATTTTCGGTGATCGCCCGGTCGACCTGATCGTGAACGTAGAGGTTGAAGCAGCCGCCGCAGAGAGAGGTATTGTGGCGCTCCATTTTAATGACGGCCGATTTTTGACATTGGCGGCACTTCATCGGATTACGCTCCCCCTCCCGAGATTACGGGGCGGATCTCAACCACCTGATCGTCCGGGATCACGAGATCTTCGGTGACAAGCTCATCGCCGCAGATGACCAGATGGGCCTCTTTGGGGAGGTTCAACTCCCTCAGAAGAACCGCGACCTGCTTGGGGCCTTTCAGCGTGATTTCGCGCGTGGGATGATAGAGCTTGATTTTCATAGGAGGTATCATAGACAAATCAGGCGAGAAATGCAATTTGGAGGGACGGGCGAAATCGAGTTCAGAGTTGGGAATTCGGAATGCGGGGTGAAAAAGACAAAATTTGGAGAGGAGGCCGGTCTCCCTTTTTCTAACTCCGCTCTTCGCACCCGCCGCTCCGCACTCGATCTGCCTTGCCTTTTTTTCGCATTTTCGGTATCTTATCGGAGGTTTTTGACCCGATCCCGATCTTTTTAAATCAATCGCCTCACTCAACCACGGATGGGAGTTCAAGATGGATATCGAACGGGCAACCTACTTTGTAATTGCAACGGAAGATCGTCCGGGGCAGCTGGCCCGATTCTCAAAAAAGATGTCGGAGGATGAGATCAACCTCGCCGGCGTTTGGAGCTTTGGAACCGGCCGCGGCAACGCGGAGATCATCGCCATCCCGCGCGATCCGCATGTCTTTAAAAAGGCGGCGAGAGAGGCCGGCTGGAGCGTGCGCGAGGGGAGCTGCTTTCACCTGACGGGAGAGGACCGGGCCGGGGCGCTGGCCGACACCCTCGACCGGATCGCGCAGGAGGGAATCAACCTCCATGCCGTCGACGCCATGGGCTTTGGGGAGCGCTACTCGGCCTACGTTTGGTGCGATGAAAAAGATGTCGAGAAGCTGAGAAAAGTGCTGAAAGGCTGGTAGATTTCCGGCCGGCACCGGCCGGTTTGGAGCGAAAGATCCCACTTGGAGGGAGGATGGCGAAGATCATTTCGGATTCATGGGTGATGGCCGGCGTGCGCGATATGAAGAAGTCGGTTGCCTTCTATGCAAAACTCGGGTTGAAGCCGGCGATCGATCGCCCCTACTATGTCGAGCTGAATCTCCCCGGAGGGACGGTCCTCGGCCTCCACTCCATCGGCAAGGAGCGGGGGGCGAAACGGAGCGTGGCCAAGCGGATGTCGGACGGCGGCTGGGGAATCATGCTCCGGGTGAAGAATATCGAGAAGGTCATCGCCGAGCTCAAGCGCAAGCGGATTCGCTGCGGCAAAGTGGAGACCGCTCCCGGCGGCGCCGACTTCACTTCCCTCCCCGATCCCGACGGCAACCGGCTGATTCTGGTCGAAATGAAGTGATCCTTGATCACCGCTCTTGTTTTCCGCTACAATTACGATCAAACGGTCTGATCGGGTGAAAAAATGACGCTCCGATTATTTTACATCGCGGTCGTTCTTGCGATGATGACCCTCCTCCCCTTTTTCCCCACCTCCGGTTTTTCGGTCGAGGAAGCGGAGCCGACGGTGGCGGCGCCGAAGCGGAAAGAGCGCGAAGAGGTCCGGGGGAAGATCATCAAGATCGATCCCGCCGCCAAACGGGTCCGCATCGTCCCGGGAATTTTCGGCCGCGATAAAGAGGTCCGCATCAGCACGCGGACCGAAATCACCGTCCACGGCCGCCGGGCCGCCTTCAGCGAGCTGCGAACAGGAGACAAGGTGAGGGTGGTGTATGTTCACTCCGAAACCAAAGAGAAAACCGCAGAGGTAATTGAAGTCGTCTAAGTGATTGAGCGATTCTCCTCAATCGCTTCAATCCTTGCCCCCTTCCTTCACCGGCTCTTCACATCCATCCGATCGCGCAGGGCGTCCCCCAGCAGATTCAACGCCATGACGACCCACAGGATCGCGATCCCCGGAATCGCCGTGAGGTGCGGGGCGAGCAAGAGAAACGAGCGGCCGTCGCTCAGCATCGCCCCCCAGCTCGGCGTCGGCGGCACCACCCCCAGCCCCAAAAAAGACAGACTCGCTTCGGTCACGATCGCCCCGGCGATTCCGAACGTCGCCTCCACAATTAAAGGGGCGGCGATGTTCGGAAAGAGATGGCGGGTGACGATTCGAAACGGACCGGCCCCGAGGGCCCGCGCCGCCGCCACGTAATCCAACTCCCGAACAACCAAGATCTGTCCCCGGACCAACCGGGCGTAGCCGACCCATCCCATCACCGACAAGGCGATGATTACATTCCGCAAACTCGGCCCTAAGATCGCCGCGAGGGCGATGGCCAAGAGGATGCCGGGGAAGGCGAGAAAAATATCGACGACCCGCATCAACAGGTCATCGATCCAGCCTCCGGAGAAACCGGCGACCGCCCCCACCAGACAGCCGACCGCCAGAGAAATCGTCACCGTGCTCAGACCGACCCAAAGGGAGATCTGAGCGCCGAACAGGATCCGGCTGAAGAGATCCCGTCCCAACTTATCCTGTCCCAGGAGATGTTCCGCGGAAGGCAAAGCGAGCCCTTCTTTCAGCTGCAGCTCGAACGGATCGTACGGGGCCAGCAGCGGAGCGAAGAGGGCGGCGATGAGGAAGAGCGCCAGGACAGCCAGGCCGAGGGTGATTCGTTTGTCTAAAACACGGGAGGCGGGAGGCGAAAGGGGGGAGGGGGGAAAACCGAAAGAAAATTTCTTTTTATCTCTTTCGCCTCCCGCCTCCCGCCTTCCCCCTTCCGTCTTCTCGTCATTCATACTGCACCCTCGGGTCGGCCGCCGTGTAGAGAAGATCGATCATCAGGTTCACCAAAAGATAGGTCGCCGTGATCGCGAGGATGCATCCCTGTACGAGCGGGTAGTCTCGGCTTTGGATTGCCTGAATCGTCAATCGCCCGAGCCCGGGCCAGGAGAAAATCGTTTCGGTGATGATCGACCCCGTCAGCAGCGCCCCGATCTGAAGTCCCAACACCGTCAACAGCGGGATCAGCGCGTTTCGAAGGGCATGCCGTAAAATCACCCGCCGCTCCGGAAGCCCTTTCGCCCGGGCGACCAGGACGAATTCTCTCCGGAGGACTTCCAGCAGAGAAGACCGGGTCAGCCGGATCAGGATCGCCGACATGCCCAGGCCCAGCGTCAAGGCGGGGAGAATCAACGACGCGATCCCGTGGCGCCCCGAGACCGGCAGCCAATCGAGCTTCAGTGAAAAAAGGAGGATCAGAAGAGGGCCGAGCCAAAAGGTCGGCATCGAGATCCCGAAGAGCGAGAAGAGGAGGCCCCCGGTGTCGGCGATGGAGCGCGGTCGGGTGGCGGAGAGAATGCCGAGCGGAAGGGCGATCAGCAGAGAGATCAGCAGTGCGGCAACGGCGAGCTGGAGGGTCGCGGGGTAACGCGACAGGACCAACCCGGCGACTGGCCGCTGGGTGCTGAGCGATCGGCCCAGATCCCCCTGGACCACCCCGGCGAGAAATCGCCCATACTGAACCGAGATCGGATCGTCGAGATGAAGCGCGGCCCGGAGGGCCGCCCGGTCGGCGTCGGCCGCCCGCTCGCCGAGCATGACATCGATGGGATCGCCCGGGATGAGATGGATGAGAAAGAAGACCAGCGTCAGGACGCCGAGGAGAACCGGTCCCGACCAGAGGAGCCGACGAATCAGAAAACGGGCCATGGCCTCTCTTAAAACAGGTCTATCCGCCGGTGGGGTGGAGCGTTAATCGCTGTTTGTGGCGTCTCCCCCGATCAACCGGAAACCGAAGAAAATGACCACGCCGGTCAGCGCCGAGATGTAAGCGCTGAAGATCCAGAAGATCTTCATGCGATTCTGAAAGAGCTGGTAACCGACGAAAATGGCGACGATGGCGCCGACGATGCAAGCCATCGTAAAGAGGGTTAAAACGATTTTTCTCCGCTGCGGGGTCATGCTTCCGACTCAAATGATTTCGGGGGATTATTCCACAAAGTCCCGCCGGTTTTCAAGTTGAAAAATAGTTGCGCTTCTTTTCGCCGCGGAGAGAGGGATTTTCTTGACAAAGAGATAGGAAATGTTACATTTTGGTAATCGAAAAACCCCTCTGTTATCAGTAAGGAGCATGCTTCAAAAAGGTTTTCTTTTTTCCTCTCTTTTTTTTTCTCTATTGCTTCTCCTTCCCCGCGCCGGATCGGCCGCCAAAGGGCCGGCTGATTCGGTTTCGTGGTCCGCATTAGAGGGAGAGGTCCTTCATGTATTAAAGCGTTATTCCACGGAGGAGGCCCTCTCCCCTTCCGCTCCTCTGGAGAAGCGGATCGGTTTCTACCTTGATGCAGGGCTCTGGTCCTCCGCCGAGCAGCTTCTTCAAAACACCCCGGAAAGAGAGGCGCGCCGTCTTCTGATGACGCTTTATACCCGGCAGGGCCGCTTTGATCCGATCTATGCCGCTTATCAGAACGAGCCGTCTCTCTTCTTGAACGATCCGGCGCTGTTGGCCGCCGCCGGCCAGGGAGCGTTCCAAAGAAAGTCGTATTCCGAAGCGCTCGCCATCTTGGAGTCGATCTCTCTGTCGGGCCCTTATGCGCCCCATCGCTACTACCTCTCGGCGCTCGCGTTCTTCGCGCTCGACGACAAGTCCCGATTCGAAGAGACCATGGAGCGGTGGATCCAATGGAGCGACGAACACCCCGGCTCCCCCTGGGGGGCCCGCGCGCATCTTCTCAACGGCTATTACCACCTCAGTCAGAAATCGTACGACCGCGCGTTTGCCAGCCTCGGTCAGCTTTTCGGTAAAGGCGCTTTTGCCGATCTCGCGATGCTCGGGATCGGCTGGAGCTACTTCGAAATGGGCTCCCCCGATAACCTGATGAGCATCCTCGACGGGGTCGAAGAGGAAGGGTCCGGAAGCCGTCACGACGACCGGCTCTTTCAAATGCTCAGCCGCTATCAAATGAGCCAAGGAGATCTGCCCGGCGCGGTGGGGACCGGCGAGCGGGCAAGAAGGGAATTGCAGCGGCGGATCGAGCGGATTCGGACCAAAGTCGATCAGCTCCGAAGAGGAGAGACGGCCCCCTCGCCGGCGCTTCCTCCCGGATCGCTCCTGCAAAGAACGCTGCTGCGGCTCCAGCGCCGGATCGGCGAGCAGCAAGAGATTACCTATCTGATCAGTCAGGTGAATCTCTTCCTGCGCCAGACGGCGGTCTCCCGCTTGAGGGAAGAAGAGCGGGCGGCGCAAAAAGAGGAAGAAAAGCTGGCGGCCGAATTGGCCCGCCGCTGTATGACGCTGCGAAGCGCCCCGGCCGAGGGATCGGGAGGGTCCGATCCGCTCTATCTTCAAGCCCGCACCGCCGCCCTTCAGGGAAAAAAGGGGGAGGCCGAGGCGGCATTAAAGCGGCTGCTCGATCAGACGCCCGCCGGGCCCGCCGCGGAGGAGGCGACCTTCCGCCTGGGGGAGCTCGCCTTTGAGCGGGGAGAGTATGCCGAAGCGAGGATCTATTATCAGCCGCTGGTCGATCGTCCGGAATCGTATCTCCATCGGATGGCGCTCTACAAGAGCGCCTGGAGCCACTACCGATCGGGTCATCCGAAGGAGGTGATTCCGATCGTGTTCCAGCTTTGGTTCCCCTCCGCTCGGGAGGGAGAATCGGAGACCGGCTCCCTCTGCCGATCGACGCCGAGCCCCGAGGAACGGCAGGAGCATCTTCGTCTTCTGACCCTCGCGCTGCGGTCGGAGGGGGGAGCGGCCCGGCTCGTCGATTGGGTCCGCGAGAAATCCCCGGCGGAAGGGTTCTCCCTCTTTTCCGAGATGGTGAAGTACGAGGAGGGATCGGGACGGAAAAAGGAGGCGTTGCAGCTGATCCAGGCCTGGGTGTCGGCTTATCCTCTTTATGGGGAGACCCCCTTTCTGCATCGCGCGATGATCGATCTTTACAACGAGCCTGCAATGGCTTCCAGCCCGGAGGCGATTCAGGTCCGCATCGGGTTCATTGAAAACTACCGGCCGGGGAGCGTTTGGACTCGGGAGAATCGTCCGGAGCAGGTCGAACGGGTCAAACCGCTTCTCAAAGAGCAGTTGCGGTTTCTGATGACCTATTTCCACGTCGAGGCGAAGAAGGCCCAACGGGTGGCGCTCTATCAAAAGGTGCTCCCCTGGTATGATCTCTATCTGGAGATCTTTCCGGCCGAAAAGGAAACGGGAGAAGTCCGCTTTCTCTATGCGGAGGTCTTAAGCGAGATGAAAGAGGAGCGGCGGTCGGCCGAGAGCTACCGGGCGAGCGCATACGTCGATCCGCCGCATCCGCTGGCTTCCGAGGCGGCCTATCGGGAGATTTTGATCTTGGAGCGGATTTACGCTCCCTCCGATCCCGATCTCTGGGAGGGGTATTCCCGTTTCATCCAAGGATTCCCGTCGGACACGCGGACCGCGCAAATTTATCTGAAGCAGGCGGAGGTGGCGTTTCAGGAGAAAGATTACGACAAGAGCCGGCAATTCGCGGAAGTGGTCGCGATGGAGGAGGGAGAGCGAGGCTGCGGGAAAGAGTCGCAACGAAACTGCGCCTTGTGGATGGCCGCGCAAAAGCTGATCGTCCAGGGATACTTGAACGGTCAGGAGTATCCCCAGGTGATCAAACACCTGAATCGCCTCCTTAGCCTCTCGACACAAGAGAAATCCCCCTTCCCGGAAAAAGAGGTGACCTCGCTGCGCAACCTCTTGGTTCTGTCGTACTACCAGCAGGGGGAGGCGCTCAAGCAGCAGGGAAAGACACCCGAAGCGGCCAATTCGTTCTGGGCCGCCTACCGCGAAGACGATCGGACCGAGATCGCGCCGCTCGCCCTCTTTGAGGCGGCCTCTCTTTGGGCGGGAGGCGAGGAGAAGAAAAAAGCGGAAGAAGCGTTCGTCGCCTTCACCGGCCGCTATCCGCAATCGGCCCTCTATCACCCGGCGCTGCTGCGGCTGGCCGCCCTTTATGAAGAGACCGAGCGGCCCAAAGAGGCGGCGCAGATCTATGAGACGGCGGGGCGGATGCGGAACGATCCGGCCTTTTCCGCTCAGGCGCTCGGGCAGGCGATGGCGCTCTACGAGAAGATGGAAGAGTGGGAGAAGGTGTATCTTCTCTCCCTCCAATGGGTCGAGCGCGCTCAAGGAAACAAAGAGCGCCAGATCGAAGGGATCGTGAGGGGAGCCGAGGCGAAATTGAAGCTCGGCCAGGAGAAAACCGCGGAGAAGATGCTGAGCGATCTCGTCCGGATCGCGTCGCAGGAAACGACGAAGAAGAAGCCGGCGGCCGCCCGGCAGAACCCGTCGTTCTATCTGGCGAAGGCCCATCTCCTTCTGGCCGACATCGAGATCAAACGGTACGAGGAGATCAAGCTCGTGACGCCGCTGGAGAAGAATCTTCAGAAAAAAAAGAATCTCTTCGACCGGCTTCTTCGGAACTACGGACAGGCGGCCGATTATCCCTCTCCGGCGCTCGTCCTCGCGGCCACCCATCGAATGGGGGAAGTGTTTGAGGAGTTCAGCGAATCGCTTTTGAAATCGGAGCGTCCTGCAAAGCTCTCCGCGGAGGAGCGGGAAGCGTACGATCGCCTATTAAAAGAGCAGGCGCTTCCTTATCTTGAAAAGGCGGAGGAGGCCTACCGGCAAAACATCGACTGGGCCAAGAAGGCGGGGGTCGAGAACGAATGGGTTGAAAAGAGCCGGGAGCGCTTCGACCGGATTCATCAGCAGACCCTCTCCCAGAATAAAGGAGCGCTCTATCGATGAAGCTGAATTTTATTTCCAAATGGACCGGTCCGCTCGTCATCGGTCTGATTCTTGTTTTGTCCCAAGGGAGTGTTTTCAGCGCGGAGCGGCCGGACCCTCCCGACAGGACGATCGTCTTGGATGAATCCCAAATTAAAGGCGACGGAACCGGCGCCGTTGGGAGCGATCCGAAGAGCGCGGGGAATCTGCTTCCCGCCCTCTCCACCTCCCTCCCCTGGGAGGGGGAGGAGGAAGCGGGAGAGACGAACATCGCCCGGGAGATTTTCCGACAATTGGCCCAACCCGACCCCGCTTACCTCACGGAGGATCGGCCTCAGGAAGAAGAATCGACTAAAGGAGATTGAAATGGAAATTGTGGATATGCTGATGGCGGTCGCAAAGAGCGGAGGGATCTTTGTCTATCTGATCCTTCTGATCATGGTCTTCGGAATCGCGATCGTGATTGAGCGGGCCCTCTTCATCAATCGCTCCAAGATCAACGGGAGCGCCCTTTTGACCGCCATCCGCGAGGCGCTGAAAGCGGACAATCGGGATCAAGCGCTCGCCGCCTGCGGCGCGTCGAAAGCCCCCTTGAGTCTGGTTTTCGCCCGGGGGCTCAGCGAAGCGGTCCCGCCCGTCCGGAAGGAGTCGGTCCAGGGAGCGGTCGACGAAGCGCTCCTGGAGGTGCTTCCTCAGATCGAAAAGCGGATCGATTACCTTCCGACCCTCGCCAACATCGCCAACCTCCTCGGACTGCTCGGGACGATCTTGGGTCTGATCAAGTCGTTCCAGGCGATCTCGGTGGCCGACCCCGCTCAGAAGGGGGCGTTGCTGGCGCAGGGGATCTCCACCGCCATGTACGCCACCGCCTTCGGCTTGATGGTCGCCATCCCGCTGATGTTTTTCTATACCCTGCTTCAATCTCAAACCAATCAGCTCCTCGATTCTCTGGAAGAATTCAGCTTTAAGTTCGTGAAGATCGTCTCGGAGAAAGGATAAGGAATGCACCGAGGGGTCTTTAAAAGAAAAAAAGCGGCGCGGGCGGAAGCGTCGCTTCTCTCGTTCAAACTCGGCTACATCAACCTGATGATCACCCTGGTGCCGTTTCTCCTCAGCATCGCGGTCTTCTCGCGGCTGGCGGTTCTGGACCTGCACCTTCCGAAGCTCGGAGACGACTCGGAATCGGTCGCCCTTCAAGGTGCGAACGCCCCCGCCGCCGCTCCCTTTGCCCTGACCGTCGCAATCGAAGAGGAAGGGGTGTCGGTCTCCAACGGTCCGGACCGGATTGCGTCGATCCGGCATCAGGAAGGAAAACCGGATGCCGCCGCCCTATCGACGTTGATGCAGAAGCTGAAGAAAGAGCACCCGGATACAAAAGAGGTGGTGATCCTGAGCCGGGCGAAGACCCTCTATGCCGATCTGGTCTCGGTGATGGACGCCTGCCGGTCGGTGAAGGGGGGCGGGGGAGACCCGAAGAGCGCCCAATCGCTCTTTCCCGACGTTTCGTTGGGGGAGGTCTCCTGATGGTCCGGCGAATGAAGCGAAGGAAGGTCGAGATCCCCTATCTCAACTTGATCTCCCTTATGGATATGTTCACGATCCTGGTGATCTTCCTCCTCTTCCAAGCCTCCAGCGGCGAGGAGATGATCTCGATTGCCAAGGATGTCATCCTTCCGATCTCGACCGCCTCGCAGCCGCCGCGGCGCGCCTTGACGGTGACGGTTACACCGAACGAGATCTTGGTGGACGGAACGCGGGTGGCCGAGACCCCGGCGGTGCTCCAGGAGAAGGAGGTGGTGATCTCCTCGCTTCGGACGCGGATTTCGGCGGCGGGGGGAAAGAAGGTCACAATCCTCGGCGATCGGACGATCCCCTTCGCCCTTTTAAAAAAGGTGATGGTCACCTGCACCGAATCGGGGATCGAGCAGATCTCCCTGGCCGTCTTGAGCCGGGAGACGTAACGATGCAGAATGAGCTGATCCTTCTCGACACCGACAAAACCTTCCGGCGCATCCTCGCCGTCTCCTTTTCGTTTTATGTCGCTCTGGTGATCTTCATCCAGCTGAAAGGGGAATCGTTTCAAATGAAGCCGGCGCCGGCCGTATCGGAGACCGAGGAGCCCCCTCGGGTGGCGCGTCTGCTGGTGGAGCCGCAAAAGGCGCCGCCCGCTCCCCTCCCTCCCCCGGCGATCGAAGCGCCGAAGAAGGAGCCTCCCAAGGTCGAAGCCCCCCCAGTTGAAAAGCCGGTCCCGCCGCCCCCTGCGCCGAAGGGGACTCCGAAGGTAGAAAAGGCGGAGACAAGCTCCTCTCCGGCCCCTGTCCCGAAGGCGCCGCCGCAGGAGCAGGTGAAGAATGTCGGTCTGTTGGGACTGTTGGGAGGGAAAAAAGGGTCGGGATCGCCCCCCGCCGTTGGAAAGGGATTCTCTTCTTTGAAGGAGCTGCCCCCGCCGTCGGCGGAAAAGAAGCCCTCCTCCGCCCCGTCCTCCTCGACCGCTTCTCCCCTTCCGTCGTTCGCACAGGAGGAGATCGAGAAGATCCGCCGGCGGGCATTGACGGAACAGGAGACGAAGCTGACCCAGACGCGGCAGGCGGTGGTTCAAGAAGATCTCTCTAAGACGAAGATCACGCAGGAAGGGGGCGCCGGCGGGGGGCGAAATCAGGAGGCGATTACCGGGATCGTTCATCTCAATCGGGAGAAGCTCCAGCTTCTTTACAACCGGCAGCTCCAAAGAAAGCCCGAGCTGCAGGGATTTCTCACCGTCGAATTCCTCATCTCTTCCCAGGGACAGGTCCTCGAATGCCGCATCGTGAACTCTTCCCTCTCCGATCCGATCTTCGAAAAAGAGGTCGTCCAGGAGATTCTCCGCTGGAAATTCCCCTCGGCCGCTCAGGGAACCACCACCGTGCTCTATCCCCTTTCGTTCTCCCCCGCCGGCTGATTGAAATGCGGATTTCGGAATGTGGGGTGCGGAATGAGGAAGAAAAAGATTCTTCCTTGCGTTTTCCTTACGGTCTCCTTCCCCGAATTGACAGGAAAAAGAATTAATGGCAGAATAGCAGCGGTTTTGGGATATCCATGGTCGATTCAGAACACCTGCGTAAAATCTTAAACGGCACACTCGGTCTTTCGGCAGAAAAAATCGAAATCAATCGTCTTCCGGGTGATGCCTCCAACCGCGCCTATCACCGCGTTTCCTGGAAGACAAACGGGTCGACCCGCTCGTTCATGCTGATGGTGCTGGCAGCCCCGGAAGGATTCAAGGCTTCCGAGGAGGCGGTCAGCGGCGCCCCGATTCAAATCACCGAACTCCCCTTCATTAATATTCAACGACATCTTCGCGCCTGCAAGGTGGCGGTCCCGGAGATCCTCTTTTATGATGCAGCCCGCGGGTGGATGCTCTTGGAGGATCTCGGCGATATCACCTTGGCCCAAGAGCTCAAGGAAAAAGCAAACGGCGACGAATCGGTCTTAAAAGACTATTACCGTAAGGCGATCGATACCCTGCTGACGATTCAGACCGACGCGACCCCGGCCCCTTCCGGCGGCTGCATCGCGCATCATCGCGCGTTTGACCAGGCGCTTTTCCTTTGGGAGTTTGATCACTTTATCGAATACGGCATCGAGGCACGGAATGGGAAGCCGATTCCGAAAAAGCAACGGGAGGCGATTCGGGCCTACTTCTCCGATATTTCCCTTCGGCTCGCTTCGCTCCCGCAGGTTTTCACCCATCGGGATTATCACAGCCGGAATTTGATGATCCAATCGGGCCCCGGCGGGGCGGCGATTCGCGTAATCGACTTCCAAGATGCTTTGATGGGCCCGCCGCAGTATGACCTCGCCTCGCTTCTGCGCGATTCGTATATCGATCTTCCGGAGCAGGTGATTGATGATCTGATCGGTTATTATCTTCAGCGGAGAGAGGCCCGTTCGGGGGAGCGGGTGCAGACCGAGATGTTCCGGGAGTATTTCGACCTGGTGAGCCTCCAGCGGAATTTGAAAGCGGCCGGCCGGTTTGTCTACATCGACCGGGTGAAGAAGAACCCGAATTTTCTTCAATATGTCGCTCCGACGCTGCGAAAGGTCAAGCGAAATTTAGAGAAGGACCGACGCCTGGCGCCGCTGCACGCCCTTCTGGCCGAATATGTAGAGGAGTTGCAATTGCAATGAAGGCAATGATATTGGCCGCCGGTTACGGAACGCGGCTTCGTCCCCTGACCAACGATCTTCCGAAACCGCTGCTGCCGGTGGGGCAGCGACCGCTGATTTATTACACACTCCTTCTCTTAAAGAAATACGGCATCACCGATGTTTTTATCAATGTTCATTACCTCGGCGATAAAATCATCAAAGAGGTCGGAAACGGACTGCGGCTCGGGATGAACATCACCTACTCCGAAGAGTCCCAGATTTTGGGGACGGGAGGGGGGATCAAAAATATCCAAACGGCGATCGCCCGCGGGACCTTTATCGTGATCAATGCCGATATCCTGGTCGATCTGAATCTGGATAAGCTGGTGGAGTTCCATCACCGCAAAAAGGGGGCGGCGACGCTGGTCCTGCGAGAAGATCCCGAGGTCGATCGCTTCGGGACGATCGAGATCGATTCCAAGGATCAGGTCCGGAACATCTTGGGGAAGACGGCCTGGAACGGCGAGAAGTCGCGCCGGATGATGTTTACCGGCGTCCATGTGTTGGAGCCGCGCGTGATGGATTTCATCCCCGCTCGCAGTTTTTATTCGATCACCGACGCTTACATCGAAATGCTCCGCCAAAATGAGAAGCTCTTCGGTTACGTGACGCGGGGGTACTGGAACGATATCGGCGAGATCGACCGCTACAAAAAAGCCGACCGCGATCTCAAGCAGGGCAAGGTTCGTCTCAGCTACATCCGCTCCGAAACGGCGGTCTAAGTTCCCCCCCATACCGGTCGGTAAAGGCCCCCGCCATGATCCTCGAAGAGATTGAAGAGAATCCCAACTGCCGGGCGGCCGACATGATGCGGTTTCGCGAGATCGGCCCCGCGAAAAGGGTTGTTCAGGTCCGTCTCTATCACGAAGATTCAAACGGAAAGTGGTACGGCGTGACCGGATGGACCGATCGCCCCGAGGCGCCGACGGCCGAGGCCTTTATCCAGCCGGTTGAAGATTCAGGCAGCGGCGTCGCCTATCTGCTCTTCAGCGCCGGTCCGTGCGGTCTTCGATTCAAACCCCATTCTGAGAGTCCTTGGAGCTTGACCGATCCGAGCCAATGGGGGGAGCCGTTTCTGCTTCTGGGAGATTCGCGGGACGTCGTGGTCAAGGTTTCCTGATCGGCGAGGTCCGATCAGCTCGGATCGAGAACGGGTTCGCTCTCGTCGGGGCTTCTTTGCAGGAAAAAGATATTTTGTAGGGAGCAAATGGAACACATTTTTTTGGAGTAGTGGAGGGTCAAGACCGTCTTGACCCCGGCGGCCTTGGCCGCTTCGTCGGCCCAGACGTAACCGATCGCCCCTTCCAGCGTCTGAACCAGTTGAATCACCTCTTGGCTATTTTCTTTGAGGATCGGCCCGGTGGTCCCCCCCATGAAGATGAGGTGGGTCCAGCGCCGGGTGTAATCGGTCTTTGAGATATGAAGCACATCTTTCAGAAAGATCTTTCTGATCTCTTGGTTTTCCCTCTGATCAATCGGCTTGACCCTTTTTTTCCCGAGAAACTCGGTTTCTCCGAGGTAAATCGCGTTCACTTCCTTCACGGAAAGCGAATCGATATTTAGATCGGGGTGAACAATAATGGAGATGTCCTCGGCGCCGGCCGGGGCGGCCAGAAAGAGGAGAGAGGAGACCATCACGAAAAGGATTCGCTTCAACATGCTCCTTGAATGATGTGGCGGGTCGGCGAGGATCGGTCGCCGTCGCGACGGGACGCGATCGCAAATTCACCGCTAAGTATAATTGATTTTACCAAATCCCGCGCCTTCAATCCAGAGAGAGTTGAAAGAACCTTCGGGTGATTGTCCGGACCGATTCGATTCAGTAGCTCTTTCGCTCTTTCTCGAACGCCGCTTCATCTTCGGCGGTATACCCGAAGAGGGACGGCGCGAGCGAGGCGACATAATAGATCGGCCGAACGACCACATAGTCGACCAGCACGCCGACCGGATGGAGGACAAAAGCAACCAGCCGGAAGGGATGTCCGAAGGAGGTGGCGTTGGCGGGGGTGTCGGCCCGCTGCGCGCGCTCCGCCGCATAAAGGTCGGTCGTCTTCTGTTTTCCGGCGCAGCCGGCCGAGAGAACCATGCCGAGAAGAAGCCCTGCCAAGACCCAGTGTGTCGCTTTTGTCTGAACGAGTCGTTTCATTGTTTTCCCTCCTTTGTCGGACGCGTTGATTTACCGTGCTACGGATCGATTGTGCTCACCGGCAGCGGCGGCCCTTCCGTCGTAAAGGACCAGCTCTTCGCCGCCGAGATGCGATTGCCGGCCCCGTCCCCGATTCCCTCTTTCAAAATAACGGTATATCCCTGCTCATAGGCCAGGGGAGAAGCCGGCGAGAAGGTGACCGTCCGGGACGCCGGATCGTAGTCGAGGCTCCCGGCTACTTTCCCCTCATTGATCACGGAAATGGAATCCGCCTGCAGACTCGCCGGGTCGATCGGCCTGTTAAACGTGACGGAAATTAAGCTGTTCACCGGGACATGAGACGCATGGTCCGTCGGGGTGGTCTGCAGAATGTTGAGAAGGGTCTCTTCCGTCGATCGGGTGGTGAAGGTCCAGTGGTAGGTGAAAGAGAGGCGGTGGCCCTCCAGATCGGCGATGTCGCCGGCGACGGTGGCCTGATATTGCTTCGAGCGTTCCAGCGGCTCCAGGGGGGTCCAGACGGCCGACTTTGTTTCCGGATTGTAACGGACGGCCCCCTCGGCCCCTTCCACCCGGAAGGTCTCGGGGGTCACGGTTCGCGGGTCGATCTGTTTCGAGAACTCCACCACGAGGGAGGCGGTGGGAGCCACCTCGCTTTCGTTCTCTCCCGGAACGGTTCGGACGATCCCCGGCGACTCTCCGAGCGGACCGATCGCCGCCGCGGCCGGGAATGGGGTCCCGATCGAGAAAACCAAGAAGCAGAGCAGAGGTGAGAGGGGAGACGAAAGAGACCGTTCGACCATAGGGGCGCCCCGTTTTGCCCGATGGCGCTGCAAAGGCCGGACCGGCATTTTGAGG
>SCUR01000325.1 GCA_004297235.1 Candidatus Manganitrophaceae bacterium
GGTTCGTACGACTTCCGGATCAAACTGGGTTCCGGCATTTTGCTTCAGTTCTTGGATCGCCTCCTGAGGCGACATCTTCGGACGATACGGACGAACCGAGATCATGGCATGATACGCCTCGACGACGCCGAGCACCCGAGCCAAGAAGGGGATCTCTTCCCCTTTCAAACCGTTCGGATAGCCGTTTCCATCGAAGCGCTCATGATGATAGAGAATCGCGGGGAGGACTGTCTCCAATTTCGAAGATCCTTTAATCAGCATCTGCGCCAGAGCGGGATGGGCTTGAATGATCCGCTTCTCTTCGGCGGAGAGGGGACCCGGCTTATTCAAAAGAGTGTCGGGGATGCTGACCGTTCCGATATTGTGAAGCAGACTCGCCATCTGGAGGCTCTGTTTCTCCTGATCGCTTAAATGAAGCGCTTCGGCCAAAAGAAGGGCATACTCGATCACACGATCGGATTGACCCCGCGTGTAGGGACTCTTTGCATCGATCACGACGGCCAAATCGCGAATGGTTTTCATCTCCGGATCGCGGAGAAGCGCCTCCAGCCGGCTCTGGTCTTTCTCGATCGTCGCCTTGAGCGTATCGCCGTATCGGCACACCCGGTTTCGTCCGTCTCTCTTGGCAAAATAGAGGGCCTGGTCGGCGGCGATGATCAGCTCTTCCCGACGGCTTCCATCCAATGGAAAGGAGGAAATCCCGATGCTGACCGAGAGGTGCGCCCGATGCCCGCTGGGGGTCGTGAACGCGGTGTCGGAAATGGTCCGGCGGATCCGCTCCGCGACCTTGATCGCAGATTCGCCGATGGTCTCCGGAAGGATGATCGTAAACTCTTCTCCGCCATACCGGGCCGGGAAATCGACCGTCCGGATGCAACGCTGGATGACTTTTACAATCTCCTTGAGGATGGCGTCTCCGACCGGATGGCCGTAGGTATCGTTAAATATTTTGAAATGATCGATATCCACCATCATGATCGAGAACTCATTGCCGTATCGGCTCGCCCGCTCCGCCTCCTCATTGAGCCGCCTCTGGAACTCCCGATGATTGTAGAGGCCGGTCAAGCTGTCGGTGACCGCCCGCTTCTCCGTCTCTTCCAAGAAGCGGGCATTGTCGATCGCGATCGCCGCATTCACACACAGGGTCATCAGGGCGTCTTGATCCTCCGGGGAAAAGCCCCCCTCCTCTTTGTTCATCACACTCAAGACCCCCATCACCCCTCCCGCGCGTATGAGCGGAAGAGAGAGGATCTGACGGGGAATCGGTCGGACGGTAGGGGTTGTTTTTTCCAATGGATGCTCCGCGGGATTTTCGATGACGACCGGCCGGCGCTCCTGATAGGCGAGACCGAACAGACCGGTCTCCGAAATGATCGCCTTTTCAGGGGTCCCTTTTTCGAATTCGACCCCCGATGAAGCGATCTGAAGAACCTCTTCTCCCCCGGATTGGAGCAAGAAGAAGAGGGCCGCTTCCGCCCCGATCAGCTCCTTGGCTCCTTTAACCAGCGTACTGATGAGAACAGCAATTTTCCGTTCGGTCGCCAAAGAGAGAGAAAGCTCATAGAGCTGGTGAGCACGATGCGCATTTTTCTCCAAACGCCGCTTCAGATTGTACTGGCCGATGACCGTATGCGTGATCGACGGCAGGACCTGATGGTAATTTTGACTCTTGATAATATAATCGTAGGCCCCCCGCTTCATCGCTTCGACCGCGATCTTCTCGTCCCCTTGTCCGGTCACCATAATCACCGGGACCGTGTAGCCGCTTGTCTGAATTTGGCCGAGGACTTCGATCCCGTTCATCATCGGGAGACTGTAATCAAGAATGACGAGGTTAAAGCGGTCTTGGCGAAGCAGCTCCAGGCAGGCCGGTCCATTTTCGACCGTGGTGATCTGCAGGGTCGGATCTTTCTTCCTAAACGCGCGAAGGGTCAGTTCCCTTTGGTCGGCATTATCTTCTACCAGGAGAATCTTCACCGGCTCTATCGCCACGATCGTCTCCATTCATCCATCGGCCTAGCGAGCTTCGTCTCCTTCGTTTCCTCGGGTGTCGTCGAAAAGGACGCCGTTGTCCGCTCCCGTTCTCTTAGGCATCGGTTTTTAGCGGCCGGTTGACCAACAGCCAATAGAGCTTCAACGACCGAACTTTTTCGGTAAACTCATTGAACTTGACCGGTTTGGTAATAAAACTGTTGGCGCCGAAGCTATAGCACTTATGCGCCTCTTCGTCCCGGTCGGAGGTGGTCAGCATGATCACCGGAAT